>JBDHZJ010000149.1:0-6101 GCA_039811825.1 Propionicimonas sp. | reverse complement strand
CGCTGCCGCAGCACCATCGCGTTGCCCCGGTCGCCGTAGATGCCCAGCAGCGACTGGTAGACCAGGACGATCTCGACCGGCTTCATCGCAGCCCCGCCATCTTCAGCAGCCTCTGGAACGGGGTGTAGGTGGCGATCACGTCCACGGGCAGGTCGCGCTCGCCGAGCGCCGCCCGCAGGTCGGGTTCGACCTCGTGCTCCACCCCGGCGTAGCTCAGCCGGACGGCCAGGTCCTGGGCGCGCGGGCCCGTGCAGACCACCAGGCGTCCGGCCAGTTGCTCGTACTCCACGTCCCACAGCCAGGAGACGTCCTTGCCGTCCGCAGCGACCGAGTCGATCGCCAGGATCACCGGGTCGGATGTGGCCAGGGGCAGCGCCTCGGCCCAGCCGGCGGGGTTCTTCGCCAGCAGCAGCCGCGCCCGGGTGCGGCCGAAGTGCGTGGTGGCGAACCGTCCGGCGGGTGAGGTGACCGTGTGCATGCCGGCCAGCGCGTCCGGCACCGGGACGCCGAACTCGACGGCGGCGGCCAACGCGCAGGCGGCGTTGGAGACGTTGAACGAGCCGGGCACCTGCAGGTCCGGGTGCACCATCTTCCCGTTCGGCAGCACGATCCGCTCGCCGTCCACCCGGTAGCCGGCCTCCGGCTGGGTGAGCTCGCAGCCGGGGCAGTCCCAGCGATCGCGCCCGTCGGTGGGGATGCGGCGCAGCAGGGCGCCGCACGCCGGGCAGAGCGCCCCGTCCGCACTCCACACGGTGGCGGTCTCCACCCAGATGACGTTCGCCGCCGTGCCGGCCGACCAGGCCACCAGCGGGTCGCAGGCGTTCGCGATGATCGTCGGGCCGAGTTCGCCGGCGGCCTCGAGCGCCACCCGCCACGACCGGCCGAGCGCCTTGATCTCGTGGTGGCGGTCGAGCTGGTCGCGGCTGAAGTTCAGCAGCACGAGTACCTCGGGGCGGGCGTGAGCGATCATGTCCGAGACCACCCGTTCGTCGGTCTCGAGCACGGCGATGTCGGCCTTCGGCCGCTGGCTGAGCGCGGACGCGATGCCGTAGTGCAGGTTGGCGCCGTCGGCGTTGGTGACCAGGCGGCCGGCGTCCGCGCCGAGCCCGGCCTCCACTGCGGCGGCGAGCAGGTGGGTGGTGGTGGTCTTGCCGTTGGTGCCCGAGACCGCCAGGACGCGATGGCCCTGCAGCAGGTCGGAGAACGCGTCCGGGTCGAGCCGGGTGAGCACCTGGCCGCGGATGGACGCGCCGGAGCCCCGTCCGGCCAGCCGGGACGCGAGCGCGGCGACGTCGCCGACCCGGATGGCCGCCCACAGGCGCAGCCGTTCGGCCCGGGTCAGGGACGCAGGCTGCGCGGGCCTGCTCAGGGTGGTCGGCATGCGCCCATTGTGCCAAGTCACAGCAGCGGCTCAGGTTCGACGCCACGGAACGGAGGAGTGCTCTTGACAACGTACAACCATACGGTTGTATGTTATGGGGGTGATCGAGGCGGACGAGGATCGGGCGGACGCGTTCTTCCACGCCCTCGCCGACCGCACCAGGCGCGACATCCTGCGCCGCGTGCTGGCCGGAGAACACTCGGTCACCGCGCTCGCGGCGAGCTACGACATGAGCTTCGCCGCGGTGCAGAAGCACGTCGCCGTCCTCGAGAGGGCCGGCCTGCTGACCAAGCGGCGACACGGTCGCGAGCAGTTGGCCAGCGGCGACGTGGAGGCGGTGCGTTCGGTCGCCTCGATGCTCGGCGAGCTCGAGGACATCTGGCGCGGCCGCATCGCACGAATCGATGAACTCATCCAGGAGGACTGATATGCCCGTCACCGAGATCACGAAGGACCTCGACGCCCGCTCGCTGGTCGTCACCGCGGAGTTCGCCGCCCCGCTCGAGCGCGTCTGGCAGGTGTACGCCGACCCGCGCCAGCTGGAGCGGGTCTGGGGCCCGCCGGGCTTCCCGTCCACGGTGGTCGAGCACTCGCTCGTCCCCGGTGGGCGAATGCACTACTACATGACCAGCCCCGAGGGGGAGCGGTTCTACGGCGGCTGGCGGGTGCTCGAGGTGGAGGTGCTCAGCCGGTTCACGTTCGAGGACTTCTTCGCCGACGAGTCGTTCGCGCCCGCCCCCGGCATGCCGGTCGCCGCCGCCGAGTTCGCGTTCGAACCCACCGCGACCGGGACGAGGGCGAGGTTCACCACCACCTACGAGACCACCGAGGCCCTGCAGCAGGTGCTCGACATGGGCATGGAGGAGGGCATCACGCTCGCCACCAACCAGATCGACGCTCTGCTCGCCGAGGGCTGAGGCCTGTCGCGACCTGGCCACGCTCCGCGTCCCACCCGTCACCCCCGTCACATCCGCGACGCCTGGTGGCCGGATCGCGACAATGATCGCGATGCCCCGCGCCCGGGCGTTCCGATTGCCCGTGTCGTGATCCGGCCGCCTGTGGCCTCTGCTGTGACAGGGGTGACGGGTGAGGCTCGGCTGGTGGCCGGATCGCGACAACGGCGATCAGGAGCGCGGCAACACCTCGCGGTAGGTGGGCTGCTTGGCGCGGCGACCGTCGCCGGACGAGGTGCGGCGGATCCGCCGGCCCAGCCACGGGGCGAGGTGCTCGCGGGCCCAGACGACGTTCCAGTCGCGCCGCTCGCGTCGGGTCATCAGGGGCGCGGGCGGCAGCGGCTCGTCCCAGTCCGGGGAGTCGGGTTCGAGCCCGAGGCCGACCAGGGCGGCCTGCGCGACCCGGGCGTGGCCGAGCGTGTTCAGGTGCAGGCGGTCGTCGTGCCACATCCGCCAGTCGTGCAGCGAGCGCATGCCCCAGGTGTTCACGATGTGCGCGCCGTGCCGCGTGGCGAGGCTGACCAGGTTCATGTTGTAGACCGCCACGCGCTTGCGGGTGAGGCTGATCACCGGCGAGTCCTTCGCGTCGAAGCCCAGCCCGATCAGCACGTCGGCACCGATCCCGCGGAACCTCCCCACGGCCTCCTCGATGGCTGCGGTGAGGGCGTCCGGGTCGGCGTCGGGCCGCAGCACGTCGTTGCCGCCGCCCCACAGCGAGACCAGGTCGGGCTGCAGCGCGAGGGCGGGCGCGACCTGCTCGTCGAGGATGGGCCTCAGCAGGCGTCCGCGGATCGCGAGATTGGCGTACTGGACCGGTTCGGCCGCGCGATCGGCGAGGAGCTGGGCGAGCCGGTCTGCCCAGCCGACCGGTTCACCGGACGCGTCGAAGTCGGCGATGCCCTCGGTGAGCGAGTCCCCGATCGCGACGTAGCGGCGCCAGGGTGGGATCACGGCCACAGGCGCTCCACCACGGCGGCGATCGAGGTGTTGTCGACGTAGGCGCCGCGCACCGGGTCGTCCCCGACGACCTCGGCGGTGAACAGCGACGCGCCCGCGCCCCGCGCGAACAGCGGGACGAGCTGCCGGGTGTGCCCGCTGGAGTGGTAGCTCATGGCAGGGACGGCACCGGCGGTGCCGGTGATCGCGGTCCAGTCGGGATTCGAGCCCGCCCCGGTCAGGTAGCCGGACTCATGGTCGGCGGTGACGATCAGCAGGGTCTCGGCCCAGGACGAGTGGGTCTCCACCCAGCTGTTCACGGCGCTGATCGCGTCCAGGAAGTCGCCGGTCTCCTCGAGCACCCGGCCCTTCTCGCCCGCGTGGTTGGCCCAGTCGATCGCGCCGCCCTCGACCATCAGGAACAGGCCGTCCGGGTCGGAGTCGAGCACGTTCAGCGCGCCTGCGGTCATCATCGCCAGCGACGGCACCCCCTTGAGCTTCGCGCCGGGTACGTCGGTCGCGCCCTTGCGCTTCTCCTGCAGCGTCGAGGCGACTCGGGCGAGGCCGACCACCCGCTTCGGGGCGCTGCCCGTGGTCAGGGCCTTGAACCGCTTCTTCGAGGTGAGGTAGGTGAAGCCGGACGTGCCGCTGGCCAGCCGCTTGTAGTCCGACTTGTACAGGTAGGTGTACTTCGCGCTACTGCGCTTGTTGTGGTTGTCGGTATACCACGGGTGGCCGGCGCCCATCACCACCGACAGCTTCGAGTTGAGCTGGTCGCGGGCGATCGCCTTGTAGTGGTTGCGGTCGACGTCGTGCGCGCTGAAACCGGCCGGCGTCGCGTGCGAGAACGGGACGGTGGTCACCACCCCCGCCTTGCGTCCGGTCGCGATCGCGTACTCGGTGAGGTTCTCCAGGGTGGCGCCGGTGATGTCGACACCGATCGCGCCGTTGGAGGTCTTGGTGCCGGTCGCCATCGCGGTGGCCGCGGCCGCCGAGTCGGTGGGGTTGTCGAGCACGTAGCCGAAGCTCGACCAGGCGGCGGACGGGTCGTAGCTGGCGCCGTACTGGGTGGTGCGCACCGACAACTGGACGTCGCTGCCGGCCAGTTCGGCCGGCAGGACGCCGGCCACGTGGGAGATCGAGCCGCCTGCCGTGACGTTGACCTGGCCGGAGCTGGTGCCGTCCCGGAACAGGGTGCCGGCGTCGAGCTGGTTGAAGCCCATGCCGTCGCCGATCATCACGATCACGTTCTTGGGCGCCGGGGTGACCGCGGCGGGTGCCGCGGTGAGCGCGGCAGGGGCCTGGGCAGGTGGCAGGGGCGCGGCACTGGCGCCGGTGGCCGGGCCGGCCAGGGTGAACAGGGGGAGGCTCGCTGCGAGGGCGAGGCTCGCGATCCGCGGGTACATCACGTGCCTTCCGTACGACATCACCGTCCTCGGGGGCGAACGGTGCCCTTCGAGGGTACCGGTTCGGTGCGGCCGGCGGGCCTTTCCGCCGGGCGTGGGGGGATGGGAGAGTGTGCCGGTGGGCATCCCTGTGGACGCGGTGGACTTCTTCGCCGAACTCGAGCTGAACAACGACCGCGCGTGGTGGACGGCGAACAAGGGGCGCTGGCAGGCGTCCGTCCGCGAGCCCATGGAGTGGCTGTGCGACGGGCTCGCCGACGAGTTCGGGGAGGCGAAGCTGTTCCGTCCCTACCGTGACGTGCGGTTCTCCAACGACAAGACGCCCTACAAGAACCACCAGGGCGCGGTGGTGCACACCTCGCCCGGCGTGGGCCTGTACGTGCAGGTGAGCGGCGCCGGCCTGCTCACCGGGACGGGCTGGTGGCGTCCGGAGCCCGGCCAGCTGGACGCCTACCGCGCCGCGGTGCTCGACGACGACAGCGGTGACGCGCTGGCGTCCATCGTGGCGGCGCTCGAGGAGGACGGGGTGGTGGTGCACGGTGACGAGCTGAAGACCGCACCGCGTGGCGTCGATCCGGGGCACCCGAGAATCCGCCTGCTCCGGTACCGCACCCTGCTCGCCACGGTCGAGCACGGCGTGCCCGACTGGCTCGGGACGCCGGAGGTTCTGGAGCGGGTGCGGGACGACTGGCGCAGCTTCGCTGCGGTGAACCAGTGGCTGGACGCGCACCTGGGCGGGTGATGAACACGCACCAGCGCGCTCCCGCACGCCCTGCAACAGAAACCCGCCCCGACCACTTCACGTAGTCAGGACGGGTTTCATCGGGGTGAGTAACGGGACTCGAACCCGCGACATCCTGGACCACAACCAGGTGCTCTACCAGCTGAGCTATACCCACCATGCGCCACTTGGGCTGGCCCAGCTTAGCGGTTCGGCGGCGAGGAGCAGAAATCAGTGGCGCTCGGCCGTGGCCTTCTCACCGGTGAGCGACCCCTGGTGCTTCGCGGCCAGTTCGCGCAGGGCGTCCGTGTTCGGTCCGGGCGGGGTCACGAACAGGGCCTCGCGGTAGTAGCGGAGCTCCTCGATCGACTCCTGGATGTCGGCGAGGGCGCGGTGGTTCCCGCTCTTCGCGGGGGTGCTGTAGTAGGCGCGCGGGTACCAGCGCCGGGCCAGTTCCTTGATGCTGGAGACGTCCACGTTGCGGTAGTGCACGTGGCCCTCGAGGGTGGGCATGTCCCGGGCGAGGAAGGCCCGGTCGGTGCCGATGGTATTGCCGGCCAGTGGTGCCCGGCGGGGCTCGGGGACGTGCTCACGGACGTAGGCGAGCACCGCCTCCTCGGCGTCCGCCATGGTCAGGCCGTCCTCGAGCAGCGGCAGCAGCCCGGAGTTCTCGTGCATGGTGCGGACGAACTCGCCCATCTGGG
>JBDHZJ010000148.1:0-6104 GCA_039811825.1 Propionicimonas sp. | reverse complement strand
CTCACCGCCCGGGTGAGGTCGCGCCACTGGTGGACGTCGTCGGCCAGCACGGCACCGGCGTCCACCGGGTCGGAGCGGTGCGAGTAGAACACCTCGATGCGGTCGAGCAGCGGAGCCCGAGGCTCAACCACCGGAAGGAAGTTCGGCATATTGTCCTGGCCGGTCCAGCTCACCAGGTTCAGATGGGCGTAGGTGCCCTCGGCCAGGCGGGCCCGCAGCCAGCGCCGCACGTCGCCGTCGAGGTCCACATCGGCGATGTCGTCGGGAACGGTGAAGTGAATGGACCCTGATGCCTGCAGAGCGAGGACGTCCTTGTCGACCTCGGGGGCCACGGTCAGCGGGCGCCAGCGCTCGCCGTCGTGGTACTCCCAGGCCACCTCGGGAGGCGTCAGCCTGGTGAGCTCAACAGAGGACGCCTGTACGGCCAGGGCGGGTCCGCTGAGCTTCTTGAGTTTCGCCACCGCCAGGTCGAGGTTGTCCCGCGCGTCGCTGACCAGGGACTTCACTGCCGCCAGCTTGTTCTTGGCCGCCTCGACGTACGCCGTGGGTTCCATCCGCAGTAGGTCGTTGGGAACGCTTGCGGGGATCCGGCCCTGGATGGCGTTGAGCGACGTCTCAGCGGCGGCGATCTGGTCGATGACATGCCGGAGCGGTACGTACACCGTGGACGGGAAGGCTGCGGAGGGCCAGCCGATGACTCCGCCGACGACCCCCGGGAGCGCCGGGAGCGCGCCTCCCAGAGTTGCCACGATGGCATCCATCGCAGTCCAGAGCGATTCTCTCGACGAGGTCGCCGAGGTGGATGCCGAAACCTGTTGCGGTGTGTCGTTGACCAGCCGGTCGAGTGCGGCCTGGATTCCGCTCTCGATCGGCTGAGAGAGATCGGCGAACCACGTGTCTGCGCTGCGGATGACCGTGCCGTTGGCGTCGATCAGGCCGGGACCACGCAGTTCTGGCAGGGGAGCGTTGAGTTCGGCAAGCGCGTCGGTGAGCTTGCCTCGGACCTTGGCGCCCTCCAGGTCGGCAATGGCTTCGAGGAGCAGGTCAACCATCTCCTGGGCGGCGTTGCGCTGCTGGTCCGACTTCGCGGTGGTCTCCTCGGCGGTGGTCCGGGGGCGCTCGACGACGAGCGTGACCTGCGTCCCGGGACGGGCGGTCGCGGTCGCGCACGCGAAGTGGAAGGCGCTGCCCCGATCGGGCGAGGGGCCGAACGGGGCGAAGGTCTTGGAGAGGTCGACGGCCCGCAGGTCGGCCACGCCCTTGTCGAGAGTGAGACCCTCGGTGACCGAGACGTGCAGGAGCCTCCCGGGGTCGGCCACGAGCGGATCGGTCAGGTCGTGGTCGCCGTCGAGGGCGAAGCGGAGTGCGGCGGTGCCGGTCGAGCCCTGAGGGCTCACGCCGAGCCGCACCACGTGTTGGGCGCCGACCGAGTCGAGGCCCGGGACGGCTTCGCGCGGGAGCGTGATGTCCCTGCTGACCGGGTCGGCGGTGGCCGGGTTCGCGGTGAGGTCGAGATGGTGGACGGTCGCCTGATGGTCCGGCGCGAGCGGCCAGTGCACCCGGACGTTGAGCGACTGCGGCAGGTTCGGAACCGACTCGCGCTGCACCCGCAGCCGTCGGTGCTCGTTCACCGCCGCCAGCCGCAGCCGGGCGATGGTGGGCGGCGGGGCTCCGTCGGGCAGGTCGAGCGGGGCCGTCAGCGTGCCGCGGATCCAGTAGGTCCCGCGGCCCTCCAGGGTCAGCGGCTTCGCGGTGGCCACCGGTGCGACCAGCCGGACGGTGCCGGAGCGGGTGAATCCCGCGGTGGTGTCCACCGAGTCGTCGTCATCGGCCTCGAGCGGGGACGCCTTGGGCTCGGCGAACGGCCGCCAGCGCTCGCCGTCCCACCACGCCCACTCCAGGCGCAGCGGCGCCGGCGCGGGCGTCGAGAACCCGAACTGGAGCTCGACGACCGCGCGGCCGTCGAAGGCGAGCAGTCCGTCGTGCCCGATGTACAGCGCGCGGGCGACCGGTGCCGGATCGTCGAACAGCGTGAACGGACGGTGGGCGAGGGCGTCCGCCGAGTGGTCCTGCTCGGCGTCGGCACCGGGCAGCACGCTGTGCACCTCGACGATCGCCGCCGGCGCGGCCGCGACGTCGTCCATCGTCTCGAATACCACCTGGCCGTCCCGCGGCGGGGCGTCCGGGTTCTGCTCGTCGGCGACCTTTACGGCCGCCCCGATCCGGGTGCCGGCGGGGACGCGTCCGCCGCGGGTGCCGGCCGGGGCGGAGAGCAGCACGTGGGTGCGGGCGCCCTGCGCCGGCAGCCGGGAGGCGCCGAGCAGGTCGAGCAGCACCGCCAGGCGGTGGTTCGGCACCTCGGCCAGCCGCCGCTGCAGGAGCTCCAGCTGCCCGGCGGTGATGTCGGCCAGGCCGTGCCCGGCCCCGGACGGCGTGGGCAGGCAGTCCGGTGCGTAGGCGGCGCGGGCCGCCAGGATCTCGGCCAGGATCGCCGCACGGGTGCGGTCGAGCAGCCGGTCTGAGCCTGCGGGCAGCGTCATGTCGCACCCCCCTCGTGCAGGAAGAACGGGTAGACCAGGTTGTAGAAGGTGTTGCTGGTGCGGATCCGGTAACCGATGACGATGTCCAGCCGGCCGAGGCGCCGGTCGCCCACCTCGACCCGCACCTCGGTGACGTCGATCCGGGGTTCCCACTGCACCAGCGCGGTCTCCACCCGGTGCCCCAACAGCGCGGCGGTGGTGGTCGAGATCGGCTCGAACAGGAAGTCCTCCAGTCCGGCACCGAAGTCGGGGCGCATCACCCGCTCGCCGCGACGGGTGCCCAGGATCAGCCGGACCGACTGCCGCACCTTCTCGGCGCCGGCCTCCAGGGCGGCCTCGCCGGCGGCCTCGACGCGTGCCGGCGAAGCCCAGCCCCGGCCGAGCACACGGGCGTCGAAACCGGCTCCGAGCACGCCGTCGGTCATCTCAGCCTCCTACGATCACGGTCAGGCAGCCGTTGACGATGGGTGCCCCGCAGCCGGCGAGATCGCCGAGGCGGGCCGCCGGGCGTCCGCCGATCAACACGGTGGAGCTGCCCTTGACGATCGGCGTGGGCGGGTGCGGTGCCGGCGGCGGGAACGAGCAGGCGTGCATGGCGCCGAGCACCGCGGCGGGCAGCCCGCCGATCAGCACCGTGGAGACGCCCGGGCCGCTGATCAGGCCGGGGTGCCCGGTCTGGTCGGTGACACGTGCTGCGGGAGGCATGGCGGGCTCCTTGCTCAGTTGATGGTGACCAGGCCGCCGCTGATGCGCAGCGTCGCGTCGGCCTTGACGGTGGTGGTGGCCGCGGCGACGTCGAGGGTCACGTCGCCCTTCACGGTGGTCTTCTTCCCCTTCACCTCGGTGCTGACCGCGCCTTCGAGGGTCACGTTTCCCGGGAGTTCCAGCGACAGCTTGCCGGCACCTCCGGCCAGCTCGATCGTGACCTTGTCGGCAGCCATGGTGAGCTTGTGCCCCGAGAGGTGGGAGAGCCGGATCTCCTGCTGCAGATCATCGAACACCAGTTCGTGGCCGCCGGGGGTCTTCAGCACCCGCTTGTACTGCGCGTCCAGCGGCTGGTCGACCGGTGGGTCGCCGGCCCGGTTCCAGATGCTGCCGATCACGACCGGCCAGGTCGGGTCGCCGTGCTCGAACGCCACGATGACCGTGTCGCCCACCTGCGGCATGCACCACAGGCCGTACCCGGCGCCCGCGAACGGCGAGCAGACGGGGGCCCACGGCTCGATGTCGGGCAGGGACGGGATGCGCACGCGCACGCGTCCGCTGATCAGGGAGTCGAAGATCTCGGTGACCTCCGCGCGGGCGATCCCGACCTGTCGCGTCCCGGTTCCCGCCTCTCCGGCGGTGAAGATGTCGATGAATCCCATGCCTCCCCCTAGCCCTTGAGCGCCATTCCCAGCAGCCCGCCCTGGATCGGTGCCGCGCCCTGCGCGGGAGCCGGGATCGAGCCGAACCAGATCTCCTTGCGGACGTCGAAGCTCGTCCGCCAGCCGCCGCCGTCGACGGTGTGGGTCACCGAGGTGACCCGCCACAGGCCGCCGTAGGTCCGGCCGACGCCCTCGATCCGCAGTACATGTCCCGCCCGGATGGCGTTGTTCCCCGGGCAGGAGCCCTTGGCGGTCAGCCGCTTGTTCAGCTTGGGGATCAGCTTGCCGATGATGGTGCGGGCGGCGTCCGCGGGGGAGACCGGTTCGTCCGCCAGGGTCACGTCGGGCTCGCCCGCGGCGCCACCCGGTTTGCCGAACCCCGGGGAGACCTCGACCGCGAGTGCCTGGCGGTCCCAGTCGTAGCCGACGGAAACGGTGAGTTCGAGCTTGATCGAGGGCACCCAGACCCGCACGCTGACCTTCTTCACCTGGCCCACCGAGCTGATCCTGGGCGTGAACTCCAGCAGCGAGTGCCCGTAGCGCAGGGTGACGTCCGGGGCCAGGTGGGCCCCCGGCGACATCAGCGTCAGAACCAGTCCGGCGGGATCGGCGCGGTGGTCGACGACAACCTCCCAGGCGTTCTCGGCCGCGATCGTCTTCAGGAAGTCCAGTGAGGTGGTGCCGGCCTGCTTACGGATCAGGCCCTGGGCCACCTCGGGGTCGTTGAGGGAGGCGACGACGTCCACCGCACCCAGGGCGGCCGAGATGGCCGCCCCGACCGGATCGATGGTGGGCAGCATTCCCTTTTCCAGGGCGAGGATGGGTGCGACGCCGAGGTCGGGCATCGCCATCAGGCCCACTGTCGGGACCGGAACGGCGAAGTAGCGGGTGGGCGATGAGCCTGCCAGCCTGGTGCGGCGGTCATGGGCGACGACGGTCATGGTGGGCATCCCGCCGCCGGGGAAGGTGGCGTCCGCGCCGACCACCTCGCCGGCGAAGACCCGTTCGGGCTGCTCGGGGGCGTACCCGAGCCAGAGCTCGACGGGGGTGTCGAGCGCGAACAGGCCGTTGTCGAGCCAGCGCAGCCCCTCGTTGGCGAGGCCGAGTTCGAACCGGTCGGCGTCGCCGAAGCCGCAGGTCGCGTTGACCGAGGTGACGCAGGCGCGCAGCGCGGCCGGGGCCGGCCTGCCGTCGAACAGCAGCCGCAGCTCGGGCGCGTAGCCGGACGTGACGCTCACGACACCTCCCGGGTGGGACGGGCGACGTGGACGACGCCGCGCGGATCGGTGTACGGCAGCCGGGGAATGGACAGGGTCGCCCCGATCGTGAGCCGGCGCGGATCGGTGATGCCGTTGCGGACCGCGATGGCCCGCCAAGCGGTGGCGTCGGAGTACTCGCGGTGCGCGATCAGGGCGAGCGTGTCACCCTGCGCGACGATGTGCGTCTTCGTGTAGTCGACCGTCTGGCGCTTGATCTCCTTGGCTTCCAGGTCGGCGTTCTTGTACTCGCTGAGGCTCACCTTGAGCCGGGCCCGCAGCGGGGTGCCGTCGGCGCGGAAGAGGACGAAGCTCTGGGACACCTTCTGCAGCACGCACAGGAACGTGAACTCGCCCCAGGCGAACACCACCGGCGGCGGGGCGTGCAGTTCGGGATCGATGTCCATGAACCCGGTGATCTCCCGGACGAGCCGGCGTACGTCCGCCCCGGGGCCGCCGGCGGGACTCGCCTCGGTGGTGTCGACCAGCAGATCGAGTTCGATGGTCTGGGCGCTGCCGCTGACGAACTGGACGATCGGTGCGGACAGCCCGGGCACCGCGAGCTGGGCGAAGTTCGCCGACCGCTCGACGGTGTACTCCTCGGGGTTGAACTGGACCGTGACGCGGGTGCCGGTGACCGCGTTGGTCAGGGTCGCCTTCTCCAGGCCGGTCATGACGTCCACCCCCGGCGCTCGCGGGCGGCGGTGACCCGGCGGTCCAGCTCGCCGACCACCCGGTCGATGACCGACGGCAGATCGGCCGCGGTCAGCGGTTGCGCGCCGACCCGGCCCGGCGCCGGGTCGGTGGCCCAGGCCACGCCCAGTGGTTGCGGGGCGCCCGCGGCCGGCCGTTGCGGGGGTGCCGCCGTGGTGGCGGCGGGAGCGCGGTGGGTCATCGCGACGGGGCTCGCGGCGCGGTACGGGCCGGTCGCCGCGCCACGC
>JBDHZJ010000147.1:0-6104 GCA_039811825.1 Propionicimonas sp. | reverse complement strand
GTAGAGGCGTGCCGCCCGGACCAGGACCTCCTGACTGCGCGGAGCCGGCATCTGACCTCACTTCGGTATCAAGGGGTGCACCTGAAGGACAGCGTAGTTGCACGAAAGTGCAGACGGGTACGCGACCCGGCGGCGGCAGCGGGGAGGAGGGGGTTCCCCGCTGCCGAAGCCCGGAATCAGCCGATCACGCCGGTGCGCAGGAGCGCGTCCTGCAGTCGGCGCATCGCCACGAGCGGCCGGGTCTCGTCGACCTCGACGTCGGCGTAGGTGAGGGTCTCGCCCGCGGCGATGTCCCGCTTCAGCACGCAGCCCTGGACCAGCCCGATCGGGATCGCGTTCAGCTCGCGCGCGTCGTCGGCGTCGAGGGTCCAGCCGTGCACGTGGTGCCCGCCCATCCCCTCCAGCACCGTCCCCGCGGCGAGCGGGAACTTCGCCTTCGCCGTCACCTCGGAGCGCCAGGTCTTCGTCTGGAAGTCGGCCTCGCGGTTCAGCACGGCCTCGCTGATCGACAGGTGCGCCTCGATCGAGGCCAGGTGGTGCGGCCGGTACACCGCGTAGTACGGGCCGGTGCCGAACTTCAGGTAGTCGAGCTCGTGGGTGACCACCGGGTCCTCCGAGCGCACCACGACGAAGATGCCCGGCGCCACGTCGCCCTCGACGGTGTACTCCACCGCGGGCGTGCTGGCCAGGATCCCGCCGTCGGCGGCGGGGATCAGCTTGGTGGCCAGCTCGTCGACCGTGCAGGATGGGCCGTGCATGCCGGCCACGTCGATCGGGATGCCGGTCGCGTTCGACAGCGCGCACATCTCGAGCTGGGTCTTCGTGCCGTCGGTGAACTCGCACAGCATGCGCGGGTTCATGCCCTTGCGGGCGGCCTCCTCGGCCACGTCCTCGGGCACGTCGGTGGGCCGGTTCGGGTTGTTCTTGCCCTTGCCGGCTGCCACCACGGTGAGCCCGAGGTCCTCGGCGTACTCGACGAGCTTCACGCACTCCACGGGCTCGTCGCCCCGGCAGATCGTGTACACCTGCCGGCCGGCGTTGGCCACGCTGGCGAGCAGCAGCCCGACGGTCACGTCGGCCTCGACGGTCATCAGCGCCACGTCCTTCTTGCCGATCAGGGACGCGTAGGCGATCTGCGCCGCGATCTCGGGGACGCCGGACACCTCGAGCACGATGTCCACCGGCAGCCTGGGCATCTGCAGGCCGTCGTCGATCACGACCGGCGTGCCGGCCTCGACCAGCTCGGCGGCCCGGGCGACGTCGGACTCCACGACCACACCGGTGCGGCCGGCCTTGGTGTAGGCGTCCACGCCGCGCTGGGGGGCGACGTCGGCGACCGCGGCCACCTCCATGCCGCGGGCCCGTTCGATCTGGGCGATCAGTCCGCTGCCCATCTGGCCCGCGCCGACCACACCGACGCGTACGGGATGACCCAATTCACGTTGCCGCTCGAGGAGCCGCTGGGTGTAACTCATCTCTTCACTCTCTTCTCTGTGTGGGGTGTCGCCCGCAGCGGGCGTCAGCTGGGGCTGCCCTGGGCGCGAGGGATCCGGATCCGGCCGGGTCGGGCCGGCGCGTCCGCCGGGGCGGCGGCGACCCCGGTGGCGCCCGGAAGCATCTCCAGCGCGGCGTCGACCGCGCGGAGCACGTGCTTGTCGTTGCTGCGCTCGCCGATCGTGGCGAGCGGGCCGAGGAGTTCGGCGGCCGGTTGGAGCCGGGTGAAAATGGTGGAGCCGACCATCGCGCGGGCATCCACGACCTCGCGGCGCCGGGGGTCGACCAGCAGCACGACGACCGCGCCGCGCAGGCGCCCCTTCGCCCGGCCGCTGACCAGTTTGAGGTCCTTGCCCGCGTTGGCCCGGGCCATCGCGTTGACGACGGCGAGATAGCGGCGATGCTGCCACAACGAGAGCACGATGCTGAGCACCATCGCGCCGATCAGCAGAGCGGGGAACCGCCAGTCCATGTCAGGCCTCCTTGCGCTGGACGACGATCCGGTCGCCCACAGCGGGCACCGGGATGGCACCGGTCGCCTTCACGGCGCCGGGGAGGATCTCGCCGTCACCGATGTTCAGGTAGACGACGATGTGGCCGAGAACCTTGAAATTCTCGTTCGCCCGGGAGCCGACCTCCTCGATGGTCAGGCACGTCTCGCCGATGCACAACTCGTCACCCACCTCGATCGGAGCGAACGCGCCGCGGGGGCCATGGTGGACGAGGCTCACCTCGGCAAGGGCATCCGGTACCGGCTCGGCGAACAGGATGAAGATCCCGCCCTCGAAGAGCTCGACGGCGTCCTTGCCGATCCGGGCGACCGATGATTCCCATACTGACTGGGTCACGATAGGGGTCCTTTCCTGGGCTGCCCTGGCGGGTCGCCGACGACCCGCCAGGGCAGCCCGAGTACTACTAGATGAGGAGGAACGAGAAACCGTAGGCGATGATGACCGCCACGGGAGAGGTGATCTGCCGGGAGAACAGCACGGCGGGCACACCCACCGACACCGTCTCGGGCTCCGCCTCACCGAGCGACAGGCCGACCGGGACGAAGTCACAGCCGACCTGCCCGTCGATCGCGAACAGCGTGGGCAGTGCGTACTGCACGGGCAGCGCGCCGGCCGCGATCTGCGTGCCCATCAGCACGCCGATCACCTGGGCGATCGCCGCACCCGGGCCGAGGATCGGCGACAGGAACGGCAGGCCGACGATGACGCCGAGCAGGATCAGGCCGATCGGGCTCGCCGCCAGCGGCGTGACGACGTTGGCGATCCAGTTCGACAGCCCCGTGTAGGTGACGATGCCGATCAGCAGCGACACATAGGCCATGAACGGGATGATCGTGTTCAGGGTCAGCTTCAGGGCCTGGCGGCCGGACGACAGCAGCGTGTTGATGAAGTAGCCGATGCCGTTGCCGAACTTGATCACGAAGCCCATGAAGCCCGTCGCCTGGGTCGGGGCCGGCCTCCGCGGCCGCTCCGCCTCCTCAACGGCTCCCACGGCCTCGTCCACGATCTCCATGATGGTCTCGCCCTCGGCGAGGCTGACCTCGTTGGGGGTCACCGCGGACACGAAGATGTCGTCGGTGATGAAATGACCCAGCGGCCCGCCCGGCTCACCCGGGTAGATGTCGACCGTGGGGATCCGCTTCTTCGGGTAGACCCCGATCCGCGCGGTGCCGCCGCAGTTGATCACTGCGCACAGGACCTTGGCGTCCGGGACGTTGTTCACGAAGCCGTCGACGGCCTCGGCGCCGCTGAGTTCGGCGATCCGCGCGGCCACGGGGTGAATGCCGCCGCCGGTCACCGACAGGACGACGTTCTTCTCGTCGGTCGGCTGCAGGACGAGGCCCTTGCCCCAGCCGCCACGGCCCTTCTCGACCTTGATCGTCTGGTAGCTCACAGCACGCCTCCCTCAGTCTTCGCGCCCTGGATCTGACCGGCTTCGTACATCTCGTCGAAGCGCTTGAAGGCCTCCTGGTGGCCACCGCGGTTGATCAGCAACCGGGTGATCCACTGGGTCATGTAGCCACGCATGATGATGACGATGATGCCGACGATGAAGTACAGGACGGCGAGTCGCGCGTACGAGTCCGGCGCGATCTGCTGCACGCCGGCCGCCACGCCCGTCCACACGAAGAGCTCACCGGCGTTCGCGTGCGGGAAGAAGGCAGTCACCGGGTGCACGAAGGACACCGCCGAGTCGTAGAAGGCCGGCTTGTACTTCTCCGGCAGGAATCGCCCGAAGGTGTAGCACATCGGATTGGTCAGGATGATCACGGAGATGATCGGCATGATCGAGTAGCGGGTGATGGCGTACTTGCCGGCCCACTGCACGGCCCGGGTGACCCGCTCCTCGCCGATCCAGGTGGTGACCGCGTACATCGCGGTCAGCAGCACGATCAGCAGTGGGAGGATCCCGGTGATCAGCCCCATCAGGCTGGTTGCTGAGGCGTTGAAGAGCCCGATGAATGCTTCAGCGAACCACGTGATTGCGCCCATGAATGCGTCCATCTAGCGGCGCCCCCCTCTGCTCGGCGCCACCGTCGGCGCAACTGGGCTCGGGCGGAAGGCCACGAGCGATACTGATGACATCAGCAACTCCTTTGTTCTGGTTTGCACCATTGTGCACATCTCTGCGTACTTTTGTGCAGCAATGTGAGTCTAGGCACGCCGGCGGCGAGACCGCAAGAGGCTCCCGAGCCTGCGGACGCCGATGCCGCCACCCATCGACGGCTTGCCGGGCCCGGCGAGGGACGACTCCGACCGTCCGGAATCAGGGGATGGCTAGGAAAAACAGTTCAACGCACGGTTTCCGGAACCGGACTCTCCCGCCGTCGGGCGGGCACCAAACGTTCTGCACAATCTCCCACTCGTTTCGCACAGATGCCCAGCACCCGGGCGCGTCTCCATCCGGGAACGACGAACGGCCCCACGGTGCGAACACCGTGGGGCCGTGTGAAGTGTGGAACTAGGAGGCGAGCACCTCGTCGAGGAGCACCTCGGCACGATCCTCTGCGACCTTCTCGGCCAGGGCCAGCTCGGAGACCAGAATCTGCCGGGCCTTCGCGAGCATGCGCTTCTCACCTGCGGAGAGCCCACGCTCCTTCTCGCGGCGCCACAGGTCACGAACCACCTCGGCCACCTTCAGCACGTTGCCGGAGTGCAGCTTCTCGAGGTTCGCCTTGTAGCGCCGGGACCAGTTGGTCGGTTCCTCTGCGTGGGGTGCCCGCAGGACGGTGAACACCCGTTCCAGGCCATCGGCATCGACGACGTCCCGGACCCCGACCAGGTCGAGGTTGCACGCCGGCACCCGCACCACGAGGTCGTTCTGACCCACGATGCGCAACACCAGATAGAGCTTGTCCTCGCCTTTGATCGTTCGGGTTTCCAGGGCTTCGATCACTGCCGCGCCATGATTGGGGTAGACCACCGTTTCACCGATTGTGAACGTCATATCAGCTTTGACCACCTTTCCCGGCTGCCAAGTCTAGCACAATGCACCCACAGGGCCCGTACGTCTCTCCTAGCCAGAGGCCTATTGGGGGTTGACAGCGCGACAGATCCTGTGCTTTCCGGGCCCGACTGCTGCAGCGCTCCTTGCCAGACGACACATGCTGACAAATGCGAGCAGGCCCGCCGGGTATTCCCGGCGGGCCCGCATCGTGGCGATCACGCAACCGCTGCGACCTGCTTCTGCGGCCACACGGTCTTGGCCGCGATCACTGCGGCGGCCGCGACCGCGACTCCCGCGACGAGGCTGATCAGGAAGCCGATGATCGCTGCGGGCAGCGGCTCGAAGGCGAACATCACGAAGATGCCGCCGTGCGGGGCCCGCAGTCCGACGCCGAGCCCCATGCTCAGGGCGCCGGTCACCGCGCCGCCGAGCATCATCGACGGGATCACGCGCAGCGGGTCGGCCGCGGCGAACGGGATCGCGCCCTCGGAGATGAACGACGCGCCCAGCAGCCAGGCGGCCGTGCCGTTCTCGCGCTCGACCTCGGTGAACAGCTTCGGGCGGACGACGGTGGCCAGGGCCATCGCCAGTGGGGGCACCATGCCGGCAGCCATCACCGCGGCCATCACCATGAAGTTGGCCTGGGATGCAGCCGCGAGGCCGGCCGTGGCGAACAGGTAGGCCGCCTTGTTCACCGGGCCACCGAGGTCGAAGCACATCATCAGGCCGAGCACCGCACCGAGGACGACACTCGCGGCGCCACCGGACATGCCCTGCAGGCCCGCCTCCATCGCCTTGGTCAGGTTCGCGAGCGGGGTGCCGATCAGCAGGTACATCGCGCCGCCGGTGATCAGGGTCACGACCAGCGGGATGATCACCACGGGCATCAGGCCGGCGAGCCAGCGGGGCACCTTGAAGCCGGAGATCCACAGGGCGAGCACACCGGCCAGCAGACCGGTGACCAGGCCGCCGAGGAAGCCGGCACCGATCGCCACGGACACCGCGCCACCGACGAAGCCGGGGGCGATGCCGGGACGGCCGGCGAGCGCGTAGGCGATGTAGCCGCTCAGCGCAGGCACCAGGAACCCGAACGCCGCCGCGCCGATCGTGAACAGCATGGCGCCGAGGTACAGCACGAACCCGGCCGGCAT
>JBDHZJ010000146.1:0-6138 GCA_039811825.1 Propionicimonas sp. | reverse complement strand
CGGAGGACGTGGTGGCCAAGGTCGCCACCGGGGACGTCGACATCGCCGCGGTGCCGACGAACCTGGCCGCGGTGCTGAACGCGAAGACCTCGGGCGCGGTGCAGATGCTCGCGGTGAACACCCTCGGCGTGATGTACATCGTCACCGACGGGGTGCCGTTGGCGGGCATGGCGGACCTGAAGGGGCGGACGATCTACGCGTCCGGCCAGGGCTCGAACCCCGAGTACGTGCTGCGCTTCCTGCTCGAGCGCAACGGCCTCGACCCCGACACCGATGTGCACATCGTCTGGAAGAGCGAGCACGACGAGGTCGCCACCCTGGTCGCCGGCGGCGACGCGGAGGTCGCCCTGCTGCCCGAGCCGTTCGTCACGGCGGTGACGGTGAAGAACCCGGAGCTGGCGGTCGCGCTCGACCTCACCACCGAATGGACGAAGGCCGTCACCGATGGCAGCCAGCTGATGATGGGTGGCGTGATCGCGCGCCGGGACTTCGTCGAGCAGCACCCCGACGCGGTCGCGGCGTTCCTCACCGAGTACGCCGCCTCGATCGATCAGGCGAAGACCGACGCGGAGACCACGTCCGCGTTGTGCGAGCAGTACGGGATCATCCCGAGCGCCGCCGTGGCGAAGCAGGCGCTGCCGCGGCTCAACCTGACCTTCCTCGCGGGCGAGGACATGCTGGCCGGGTTGCAGGGCTACTTCCGGGTGCTCTACGACGCGGACCCCAAGGCCGTGGGAGGATCGCTCCCTGATGCCGGGTTCTACTACACGACGCGCTGAGCCCCGTCGGCGGGCGCTCCTTGGCCTTGCCGCGGCGGCGTTCTGGCTGGCGGTCTGGTGGGTCGTGAGCCTGTTCGTGGGCCAGGAGCTCCTGGTGCCCTCGCCCGCGACGGTGCTGGCCACCCTGGTGCAGCTGGCCGGGACCGCGGCCTTCTGGCAGGCCACCGTCGTCTCCCTGTCCCGGGTGCTGCTCGGCTTCCTCGCCGGGGTGGTGGCCGGCATCGCGGCGGCCGTGCTGACCACCCGCTACCCGGCGGCCGACGCCCTGTTGTCGCCGCTGCTGCGGGTGGTGCGGGCCGCGCCCGTCGCGTCCTTCATCATCCTCGCGCTGGTCTGGATCCCCACCGGTCGGCTGCCCGCCTTCATCTCGTTCCTGATGGTCGTACCCGTGGTCTGGGACAGCATGGCCCAGGGCATCGCCCGGCAGGACCGGGACCTGCTCGAGGTTGCGCAGGTGTTCGGGTTCGGCCGGTGGCAGACCCTGCGCCGGGTGCGGATCCCGTTGCTGCTGCCGTTCCTCGCCACCGCCTGCACCACCGGCATGGGCCTGGCCTGGAAGTCCGGCATCGCCGCCGAGGTGATCAGCCGGCCGCCGATCGCCGTCGGCTCGCGGTTGCAGGACGCCAAGATCTACCTGGAGACGCCCGAGGTGTTCGCCTGGACGATCACGGTGGTGCTGCTCAGCCTGCTCCTGGAGGGTGTCCTGCGCTGGGCCGCGGGTCGGGCCACCACGTGGCTGTCGGCCGGTCCGGCGCCGGCGGGGGAGGAGGCGGCGGATGCCCACGCTTGAGCGGGTCGGCTTCGGCTACGACCCCGCGCGTCCCGTGCTCGCGGACTTCTCCCTGGACCTCCCCGAGACGGGGACGGTCTGCCTGCTCGGCCCGTCCGGCTGCGGCAAGACGACGCTGCTCCGGCTGCTCGCGGGGCTGGCGGTGCCCGGGTCCGGCCGGATCACGGGCCTGGCGGGACGGCGGGTGGCGGTGGTCTTCCAGGAGGACCGGTTGCTGCCGTGGGAGACCGCGTGGCAGAACGCCGTCGCCCGGCCCGACCCGGGCCAGCGGGAACGCGCGCGCGACTGGCTGCTCCGGCTCGGCCTCGGGGACAGCCTGCACGCGCGGCCCGGCGAGCTCAGCGGTGGCATGAAGCGCCGGGTGGCCATGGCCAGGGCCCTCGCGGCGCAGGCCGACCTGTTGCTCCTCGACGAGCCGTTCACCGGGCTGGACGAACCGGCGTGGCGGCTGGCGGCCGGTCTGGTCGCCGACGCGGCCGGTGCCGATCGGCTGACCGTGCTGGTCACCCACGTCCCCGAGCAGGCGGCGGCGCTGGGCGCAACCGTCGTCCGGCTGGACGGCCCGCCGCTGCGCCGCCTCGACTGACGCGAAAAGGAACCGTCCCCATTCCCCGTCGACGGGGAATGGGGACGGTTCCTTTCCGCGTCGCTCAGTTGATCGGCATGGTGGTGGGGACCGCGGCCTTGTCGCTGTAGGCCTCGTAGGTGGTGTGCAGCAGGTGGTGCGCCTTCTCGGAGTTCGGCTCGCCGTAGAAGTCGTCGTAGAGCCGCAGGATGTCGGGGTTGTCCTGGGAACGGCGGTACTTGCTGGACTTGTCGATGTCGAAGAGCACCTCGGTGCGCTCGCGGAGCTCGCCGACCTTGGCCGGCGCGGGCTGGCCGGCACCGTCGATGCAGCCGCCGGGGCAGGCCATGATCTCGATCAGGTCGTAGCCGACGTCCTCACCCGCGACGACCCGCTCGACCAGGGGCTCGGCGTTGCCCAGCCCGGAGACGACCGCGACCCGGACGGTCTTCCCGCCGGCCTCGATCGTGGCCTCCTTCATGCCCTGCAGCCCCCGGACCGCGTGGAACTCGAGGTGGTCTGGGTGCGCCTCGCCGGTGAGCTTCTCCACCGCCATCCGCAGCGCGGCCTCGGCCACACCGCCGGAGGCGCCGAAGATCACGCCGGCGCCGGTGACCCGGGAGTAGGGGTCGTCGAACCGGTCGGGCTGGACCTCCTTGGGGTCGAGCCGGACCATGTTCATCATCTCGATGAACTCGCTGGTGGTGACGACGGCGTCGACGTCACGCAGGCCGTCGTTCGCGAACTCGGGCCGGGCCGCCTCGTACTTCTTGGCCAGGCACGGCACGATCGAGACCACGTACAGGTCGTCCAGGGAGATGTCGTAGGCCTGCGCGAAGTGGGTCTTCACGGTGGCGCCCATCATCTGTTGGGGCGACTTGCAGCTGGACAGGTGCGGGATCAGTTCGGGGTACCGCTTCTCGACCAGGTTCACCCAGCCCGGGCAGCACGACGTGAACTGGGGCATCACACCACCGCTGGTGACCCGGTTCAGGAACTCGGTGGTCTCCTCCATGATGGTCAGGTCGGCGGCGAAGGAGAAGTCGAACACCTTGTCGAAGCCGATCGCGCGCATCAGTCCCGCGACGAACGGGGACGCCTCCTCCGGGGTCTTGCCGTACTGAGCGGCGATCACGCTGCGCGGCGCAGGGGCCACGAAGCCCACCACGACCTTGGTCGGGTCGTTGATGGCGTGGAACACCTCGGGGCGCTCCCGGACGTAGTCCAGCGCGCCGCACGGGCAGGCCGTGACGCACTGGCCGCAGGAGACGCAGTCGGTCTCGATCAGCGGCCGGCCGTCGTGGGTGCCGACGGTGAGCTGGCCGGACCGGAACTGGAAGGCGAGCACGCCCGGCCCCTCGATCTCGGCGCAGGCCGCGACGCAGCGTCCGCACGAGATGCACTTGTTGTGGTCGCGGATGATGAACGGGTGGTCGCGCACGATCGGGGAGTGCGGCCGCACGTGCAACGGCTCGACGTAGGTGACCGAGGCCTTGGTTGCGGTCTGGCGCAGGTCGCACACGAACCGCTCCTTGCAGCCGCACTTCATGCAACGGGCGGCCTCGGCGCGGGCGTCCTCGGGGGTGTAGCCGAGCTCGACCTGGCGGAAGTCGACCAGCCGCCCGGCGACCGGTTCGGCGGGCATGTCGTGGCGGAACAGCTTCGGGCGTGCCTCGAACTCGTCCCGCGGCAGGTCCTCCAGGGAGCCGCGGCTGCAGTTGTAGCAGGCCGGTTCGCCGCGCACGTAGCCCTTGGTGACGAACTGGTCCATCGCCCAGGCGGCCCTGCGGCCCGCGGCGACGGCCTCGATCACGGTGGCCGGCCCGGTGACGCAGTCGCCGCCGGCGAACACCTTCGACTCCGAAGCCTCCATCGTGGAGCCGTCGACCTCGATGTCGCCCCACTTGTTCAGCCGCACCGGCAGGTCGTTGTACAGGAACTGGGTGTTCGTGGACTGCCCGATCGCCCCGATGACCAGGGACGCCTTGAGCGCGAAGTCGCTGCCCTCGACCGGCACCGGGCGCCGACGTCCGGAGCGGTCCGGCTCACCCAGGACCATCTCCATGCAGTGCAGGACCAGGCCGTCGCCGTCGCGGACGATGGAGGTGGGGGCGGCCAGGAACCGAAGCTCGACACCCTCGGCCTCGGCGTCGACGACCTCGTGCGGCTGCGCAGGCATCTCGTCCCTGGTGCGCCGGTACAGCAGGACGACCTTCTTCGCCCCGCGCCGCACCGCGGTGCGCGCGCAGTCGATCGCGGTGTTGCCGCCGCCGACGACCACCACGGCGTCGCCCGGATCCGGGTCGGTGCCCTTGGTCACCTCGCGCAGGTAGCCGATCCCCGTCCACACGCCCTCGGTGTTCTCACCGGGCAGGTTCATCGGGGTCGCGGTCCACGACCCGATCGCCAGGTAGACCGCATCGAAGTCGTGCTGGAGGTCCTCCAGGTGCAGGTGGGTGCCCAGCGCCTTGTTGCAGATGATCCGCACGCCGAGCGCGGTGATCGTCGCGATCTCCGCATCGAGCACGGCCTTGGGCAGCCGGTACTCCGGGATGCCGTAGCGCATCATCCCGCCCGGATGCGGCATCGCCTCGAACACCGTCACGTCATGGCCGGACGCCGCGGCGTAGAACGCCGCGCTCAACCCGGACGGCCCGGCGCCGATGATCGCGATCCGCTTCCCGGTCGGCCGGGCGACCTTGGGCAGCCAGGGCTCCTCCCTGGCCAGGTCCCAGTCGGCCGCGAAACGCTTCACGTTGTTGATCGCCACCGCGCTGTCGACCAGGTTGCGCCGGCACTGCGCCTCGCAGGGGTGCGGGCAGACCCGGCCACAGGCGGACGGGAACGGGTTGCGGTCCTTGATCACGCGCACGGCGGCCTCGAAGTTCCCGTCCGCGACCAGTGCGAGGTAGCGCTGGATGTCGATGTGGGCCGGGCAGGTCTGCTGGCAGGGCGGCTCGCAGTCGGCGTTGTGGTCGCACAGCAACTGCTCCACGCGCACCTTGCGGTAGGCGTCGATCGTGCCCGAACGGGTCTGGATGACCATGCCCTCGGCCACCGGGGTGATGCACGACTTCACCTCGCGGTGCGTCTCGCCCACCTCGACCACGCACAACCCGCAGTTGCCGTTCGCCCGCTCCAGGCGGACGTCATTGCAGAGCGAGGGCACGTCGAAGCCCTCCTTCTGCAGGGCGGTCAGGATGGTCAGCCCCGATTCGACCTCGACGTCGCGTCCGTCGACGGTGATGGCAACGCTTGTGCGTTCGGTCAGATCCTGCATGGCAGCCTCCCCGATGAGACCGGGCCGGGACTGCGGCCCCGGCGATCAGTTGTAAGTACATTCTCTCATAGACAACCGGCGGGATTGGTTGTCCCTCGTCTATTCTCGCCCCATCCGGCGGCATTTTGACGCTTGCGGGGGCATCAAGTAGCCTTGACCGTTGTGTTCGGGCGACCGAACCATGCGTGCGTGCGCCGCGTCCGGCCGCCGACTCCGGGATCCTGCCCGGAGGGTGGGGGCTGGTGGCGCTCGGCGCGCGCCCCGCCTACATCAACGGAAAGAGATACCAGCCGGTGCCCACTATCCAGCAGTTGGTCCGCAAGGGCCGTACGGACAAGGTCAGCAAGAACAAGACCCCTGCGCTGAAGGGTTCCCCGCAGCGCCGTGGGGTGTGCACCCGCGTGTACACCACCACCCCGAAGAAGCCGAACTCCGCGCTGCGCAAGGTCGCCCGCGTCCGGCTGTCCTCCGGTGTCGAGGTCACGGCCTACATCCCCGGCGTGGGTCACAACCTGCAGGAGCACTCGATGGTGCTGGTCCGCGGCGGTCGCGTGAAGGACCTCCCGGGCGTCCGCTACAAGATCATCCGTGGCTCCCTGGACACCCAGGGCGTGAAGAACCGCAAGCAGGCCCGCAGCCGCTACGGTGCGAAGAAGGAGAAGTAATGCCTCGCAAGGGTCCCGCCCCGAAGCGTCCGGTCGTCGTCGACCCGGTCTACGGCTCG
>JBDHZJ010000145.1:0-6143 GCA_039811825.1 Propionicimonas sp. | reverse complement strand
TGCACGGTCTCGTACGCGATCGCCGTCGTGCCGGACGCCAGCAGCGCCTCGGTCTGCGGCCGGTCGGCCGCGAGGTGCAGGTAGGTGAACAGCACCTGGTCGTCGCGCAGGAAGCCGTACTCGGCGGCGATCGGCTCCTTCACCTTCAGCAGCAGGTCGGCGGCGCCCCACGCGTCCGCAGCGGTCGGGACGATCGTGGCGCCGGCCAGCGCGTACGCGTCGTCGGTGATCGCCGAGCCGAGCCCCGCGCCGGACTGCACGAGCACCTCGTGGCCGCGCCGGACCAGGTGGTCGACCCCGGCCGGGGTGATCGCCACCCGGTTCTCCTGGCTCTTGATCTCGGTGGGTACGCCGATCCTCATGACTGCCTCTCGCCGGACGGGCCCGCGCCGTCCCTGGTCACGAGTGTGGGGAAACCCGTCGCGCCGTTCCCAGCCGGGGTAACACAATCGAAAGGATCCTCGGCTAGCGTGCAACACGTGACCGGGGACGGTGTTACAGGGCGGCCGAAACGGCCGAAGAATCCTCGCGACCTCGACGCCATCGACCGGCGGCTGCTGAGGCTGCTGATGCGCAATGGGCGCATGTCCAACAGCCGGCTGGCGAAGGGCGCCCAGGTCGCGGAGTCGACCGCGCACAACCGCACCCAGGCCCTGCTCGAGTCGGGCGTGATCCGCGGCTTCCACGCCGAGATCGAGCTGTCCAGCGTGGGCTGCCCGATCCAGGCGCTGATCCTGGTCCGGCTGCAGGCGTCCGCCCGTCCGCGGCTGCGGGAGGAGGCGCAGCGGCTCGCCGGCTGCCGCGGCGTGCTGGAGGTGCTGTTCCTCGGCGGCCAGTACGACCTCGCCGTCCGGATCGCCGCGGAGACCACCAACGACCTGCGCGACTTCGTCGTCAACGAACTCAGCCGGCACCCCGAGACGGCCAGCACCGAGACCTGCCTGATCCTGGAGGACCTGCGCGGCGAACTGCCGCCGTTCAGCTGAGGTCGGGACGCAGCGACGGACGGGCGAGCGCCAGGTAGCAGATCCAGGACGCGACCACGCCGAACAGCATCACCAGCACCATCGGCACCGCGGTCACCCCGCCGCCGGCGCTGGCCAGCGGGGCGCCGAGCCCCATCGCCAGCGCGGTCGCCACGCCCATCACGGCGGACGCGGCCCCGGCCAGGTGCAGCGCCTCGCGCACGGCGAGCGCGCCCGCGTTGCCCATGATGAAGGCCTGCGCGCCGACCAGCACCACGAAGCCGACGCAGGTGAGCACCAGCGGCGTCCCGAGCCAGAACACTCCCACGGTCAGCATCGCGACGGCGACCGCGGTGGCGACCATGCCGCCGAGCATCAGGTGCTCGGGCCGGAACCGTCCGACCAGCCGGGCGTTCAGCAGGGACAGCACCACCTGCAGCCCGGCGTTCGCGGCGAAGAACAGGGCGAACTGCATCGCGGTCAGGCCCTTCATCTCCTGCAGCACGAACGACGACTCGGCGATGTAGGCAAGCATCGCGAACACCCCGAAGGACTGGGTGAGCATGAAGCCGAGGTAGGGCCGGATCCGCAGCACGTCCACGATGCCGCGCATCGACTGGCGCAGGCCGCCGCCGTGCCGCAGCCCGGGCGGCAGGGTCTCGGGGACGAACGCCGCCGCGGTGGCGAGCATCAGGACGCCGAAGCCGGCCAGCACCCAGAACACCGTCCGCCAGTCGCCGACCAGCAGGATGCCCGCACCGAGCACGGGCGCGACCATCGGGGCGAGGCCGCCGATGGCGACCATCACCGACATCCAGCGGGCCAGGGCGTCGCCCTTGGCCACGTCGATCAGCACGGCGCGGGCGGCCACGGACGCGACCCCGCCGCCGATGCCCTGGACGAGCCGTGCCGCGACGAGCAGGCCGATGGTCGGGGCGAGCGCGCAGGCGATCCCGCCGAGGGTGCAGATCACGCCGCCGACCAGCATGGGCAGCCGCCGTCCGCGTTGGTCGGAGATCGGTCCGCCGACGAGCTGGCCGGCGCCGAAGCCGACGAAGAACGCGGTCAGGGTCAGCCCGACCAGCGCGGCGGTCGTGTCCAGGTCGACGGTCAGCGCCGGGAAGGACGGGCTGTACATGTCGGTGGCGAACGGCGGCACCGCGTTCTGGATCGCGAGCGCGATCAGCAGGCTCGCGGTGATCGGCACGACCGTACCCGGGTTCGCGACGCTCGCGTCCGCGGGTGTGGGTGCCATGGCCCCACCCTGCCGGATCAACCTGTGAGCGCTTCCAGCTGCCCGTCCGGTGGACCGGGTCAGGAACCGTCCCCACCTGGACCGTGGACCGAGTCGGGGACGGTTCCTTACTCGGTCCACCTTTTCCACAGGCCCCGATTCCGGCCCGGAACTGTGGATAACCCGGACCGTTCGGAACCGTCCCCGGGTGGCGGGGGTCCGAATTCCCGGGTGGCGGAGGTCTGGCTAGAGCTTCCGCAGGCAGAGGACGCGGCCGGTGCCGCCGCGCTTGCCCTCCCAGTAGGACGCGTCCGCCTCGGCGACGTCGTTGCACGGGTTGGTGAAGTCGGTCGGCTCGACCTGGTTCTCGAAGATCTGCACCACCTGGTAACTCGCGGACGGGTCGTCGCACTGCACGGACTTGACCGCATCCTTCCCGTCCGGGACGAGGCAGTCGCCGACCTTCGCGTCGTCGACCCGGAACTGGAACCACGTGAACACCAGCACGAGCAGCGCTACTGCCACCGGGATCCCGATCCGCAGGATCAGGCCGATCGCCAGCCCCTTCCGGTTCGAGCCCGACGGCGCCGGGCCGGTGGGCTGGAAGGAACCGGGCGGGGTCTGGTAGGCCCCCGGCGCGGCGGGCTGGTACCCCGCTGCCGGATAGGCCTGCGGCTGCCCGGGCGGCGGGTAGGTCGGCTGCCCGGGCGGCGGGTAAGCCTGAGGCTGCTGCGGGGCGCCACCGGACGGCGGTCCGTACGCCCCGTCCGCGGCGGGCGGGACGGGCTGCTGGTAGCCGCCCGGAGGCGGCTCGTAACCGCTCGGCGGCGGCTGGTAGCCGGGATCCTCCGGCGTCGGGTTCTGCGGTGTGGTCATTGATCTCCCCCTCGGGCCCTGACCCTAGCCGCGACGCACCAGTCCCGTCTCGTAGGCGAACAACACCAGACCGACCCGGTCGCGGATCTGCAGCTTCGCCAGCAACCGCGTGATGTGGGTCTTCACCGTGCCCTCGGCCATGTACAGCGTGCGGGCGATCTCGGCGTTGGTGGCGCCGGCGGCGATCTCGACCAGCACCTCCTGCTCGCGGTCGGTGAGCACAGCCAGGCGCGGGTCGGGGCCCTCCGGGTTCGTCGGCAGGGTGGGCACCACGTGGTCGAGCAGCCGCCGGGTCGCGGACGGGGCCATCACGGCCTCGCCGGCCGCCACCGTCCGGATCGCGTTCAGCAGGTCCTCCGGCCGCGCGTCCTTCAGCATGAACCCGCTCGCGCCCGCCTTCAGGGCGCTGAACACGTACTCGTCCAGGTCGAACGTGGTCAGCACCAGCACCCGGGTCGGCACGCCGGACACGACGATCCGCCGGGTGGCCTCGACCCCGTCCATCACCGGCATCCGGATGTCCATCAGCACCACGTCGCAACGGGACGCGAGCACCCCGGCCACCGTCTGCGCGCCGTCGGCCGCCTCGCCGACCACCTGCAGGTCCTCCTCCGCCTCGATCAGCATGCGGAAGCCGCTGCGCACCAGCTCCTGGTCGTCGGCCAGGAACACCCGGATCGGAACCATCGACTACTCCTTCTCCACCACGAACGGACGGATCGGCAGCACCGCCGTCACCTGGAACCCGCCGCTCGGCCGCGCCCGGGTGAGCAGCCGCCCGCCCATGGACGCGACCCGCTCGTGCATGCCGCGCAACCCGTGGCCCGGGTTCTGCGGCACCGCGGACGGGCTCGCGACGCCATTGTCCAGCACGTCGATCGCGATCTCGCGCATGCCGTAGGTGATCGTGACCATCGCGGTCGCCTGCGGTCCGGCGTGCTTGAGGAAGTTGGTCAGGGCCTCCTGGACCACCCGGTACACGGTCAGCTCCAGCGCCTGCGACACCCGCGGCGGCTGGCCGTGCACGGCCAGCTGGACGCGGTCGCTGGTGCGGGCGACGAGTTCGGGGATGTCGGTCAGCCGCGGCGCCGGCGCGAAGTCGGCACGATCGCTCGCCTCGGGACCCTCGCGCAGCACGCCGAGGATGCGGCGCATCTCGGAGAGGGCCTCGCGCCCGGTCTCGGCGATCGTGGTCAGCGCCTGGGTGGCCGCCTCCGGCTTCTTCGCGGCCAGGGCCCGGCCGCCCTCGGCCTGGACGATCATCACTGACAGCGAGTGGGCCACGATGTCGTGCAGCTCGCGGGCGATCTGCGTCCGCACCCTCGACTCGGCCAGCCGGGTCTCCTGGTCGCGCTCCAGCAGCATGGTGCGGTAGCGCTCCTCCGCCACCGCGACCCGGTCCTGGTGGGCCTCGCTCGACTCGCGCACCCGGCGTCCGATCGCGTACGGCGTGATCACCAGGCCCATGCAGACGAACCAGGCCAGGCCGAGGGTGATGATCTGGCGCAGGCTGGGGTTGCCCAGGTCGTCCAGCACCCAGCGCATCGGGCCCAGCACCGAGCCGATCGAGCCGATCACCACCACGATCCGGGCCGGCTGGCCGGGAATCCAGCGGGCCACCGAGTAGGCCACCACGGGGACGGCGACCAGCGTCGCCATCGGCTGGTCCGACACGATCAGCTGGAGCAGCCCGGCGAGGGTCACGCCGGCGAGGGCGAGCAGCGGCGAGTGCCGGCGCAGCACCAGCGAGCCGATCATCAGCACGGCGCTGACCAGCGGCCCCACCGCGTACAGCATCTGGCCGGTCGTGGAGAAGCTCGGGAAGCCCCGCACCCCGTAGGGCGGGACGGTGAGCAGGCCGAGCCCGGCGGCCAGCGCGGCGTCCAGCACCCAGTCGTGCCGCGTCGCGCCGGGTGGGAAGAGCAGGTCACGATGCATCGGTGCCCAGCGTAGGGCCCGTTACCATGGCTGGTGCCGAGGAGAGGGGTGCGAATGCGGGGACGAGTGGCCGCTGCAGCGCTCGCGCTCGCCCTGACGCTGGCCGGGTGCGCCGCGTCCGACCCGACTCCGGGCGTCACCTCGCCCGGCCCGGTGTCCGACACCCCCACGGCGTCGGCATCGCCGTCGGAGTCGACGACCCTCGCGGCCCCCACCCTCGCGGTGGGCGACTGCACGGGCGACGTCGACCTCTCCGGGGGTTCGATCACCGAACTGCCGGCGCTGCCCTGCACGACGGAGCACTACTGGGAGGTGTTCGCCGTCGTCGACGTGCCGTCCGCGACCTACCCCGGCGCCGACCTGCTCGCCGAGACCGCCAAGACGTCCTGCACGCAGGCCTACTCCGGCTACGTCGGCGTCGCGCAGGAGTACAGCCGGTTCGCCTCGGCCTACCTCGCCGCGGACGAGATCGCGTGGGCCGACCCGGCGCACCGCACGATCACCTGCCTGGTCGGGTCGTCGTCCGGCGGCCTGCTGGGTTCGGCGAAGGGCGACACCCGGATCTTCCCCACCGACGGCCAGTGCACCGGACCGCAGGACGTGGCCGCGACCGCCGTCGAGGTGATCGACTGCGCGTCCCCGCACTACTACGAGGTGTTCGCCACCAAAGAGGTCACCGGCAAGAAGGCGCCCACGGTCGAGGCGGAGCAGAAGCTGTTCAACACGGTGTGCCTGGCCGGGTTCAAGAAGTTCGTCGGCATCGACGCCGGCAAGTCGAAGTACGAGGTGAGCTACTTCCTCGCCGGCTCCGACATCTGGAAGAAGGTCGGCGACCATCGGATCGTGTGCAGCGCCGGCTCCCCCGACGGCGGGGTCAAGGGCTCACTGAAGAACAAGAAGAAGTAGCCGCTCCCGCCAGCTTCGCCGGCGGTGGCCCCTCGTGACGCGATTCGGCCGCTCCTGGCGTCCCAGACGCCCCATGCGTCACGTTCCTGCCCGGGGTCGGCCGGATTGCGACACGTCACGAAGGACCGGAGCCCACCTCGGAGTCCGGGAACAGGGACGTGTACCGCTCCAGCGCCGCGTCGAGACCGGTCTGGAACCACAGGCGGGTCGTGATGGCGGCCATC
>JBDHZJ010000144.1:0-6144 GCA_039811825.1 Propionicimonas sp. | reverse complement strand
GCCTCGGCCACCTCGATGGCCCGCTCCATCCGCGCGATGTCGGCGAGCAGTTCCTGGCGGATCTCCTCGACCTCTTCCTCGGTCCAGGGATCCTCGCCCTCGGCAACGGGGATCGACACGCTCGGCGCGGGTCCCGCCGCGGCCTGTCGGGTGTGCGTCGACGCCATCGAAGACTCCTCTGAGGTGATGCTTGAGCAGGGAGAGTACCACCTGCCCGGCAGGCCGCCGGACAAAACGCCGGACGCCGCCCGAGGGCGGCGTCCGGTCGTGGTCGGTGGGGCTCAGACGCCAAGCGCCACGCCCGCTTGCGGGCGGGAAGCGCGAAGTCTTGACGAGTCCAGCGCTTGCGCTGGAGGAGGATCAGTTCCCTTCGCTGAGCAGGGCATCCAGTCGCGGCGTGGCCGATTCCGGAGCCGGTTCGCTCAGGATCGCGGGGGTGTCGCCGGGCTCGATCGTGGCGTCCGAGAGCGCCTTGATCTGGCTCTGCAGGTGGTTGGACATGTTGGACCGGAACGACGACTCGAAACTGCGCAGGTGGTCGACCTTGGTGCGCAGTACGTCACGCTCCTGCTCCAGCGCGGTGAACAACTCGGCCCGACGCGTGTCGGCCTCGCCGTTGACCGCGTCCGCACGCTGCTGCGCCTCGGTGGTGACCTTCTCGGCGTTCACGCGGGCCTCGGACTCGATCCGGTCGGCGCGGGTGCGGGCGTCGGTGAGGGTCTCGTGCGCCTTCTTGTTGGCGTTGTCGATCACGCTCTCGGCCTCAGCCCTGGCCGAGGACACGATCCGCTGGGACTCGACCTGCGCCTCGCCGACCAGCCGCTCGGACTGCTCGGTGGCCATCTGCAGCAGCCGGGTGACCGCGGGCGACGCCTCGGCCGAGGTGGTGACCACGATGTTCTCGACCTTGCCGGTCGGCGCCGGGGGCTCCACCGGCTGCTGTGGGGCGGGCTGGCCCGCCGCGGCCTCGCCGGACTCCCGCAACTGGGCGACCTCGTTGCGCAGCGCGTCCCGCTCCGCCTGCACCGCGGCCAGTTCGCCGCGGGCCTGCTCGAGCTCCTGGGCACGCTGGGTGGCCTCGTCGGACTTCGCCTGGAGTTCGCCCTTCACGCCGTCGAGCTCGGCCTGGCGTCCCTGCAGGTCTGCCTTGAGCTTGTCGGCCTCCGCGGAGTCACCCGGCACGAAGATGCTGGACGGTTCGCTGGAGCTGAGCGCCTCAATCTGCTGCTTGAGGGTGGCGTTCTCCTCGGTGAGCGCCGACAGCGTGGCCTCGACCTTGTCTACGAAGTTGTCGACGTCGACGGGTTCGTAGCCGTTCCGCCGGGCCAGGTGGAAGCGGGTCTGGCGGACCTGCTCGAGGGTCAGGGTCATTGCTCACCTCACGATTCAGTTGCGGGGCCCGTTCCACCGGGCCCCGACAGGGCGCTCTCAGGCTAGTGCGAACGGAATGGGGAGTCCAAGCAGCGCGAATCAGCCACGGCGCAGGAGTAAACCCGAGGTCAAGACATTCAGATCCAGCCCACGAGCACCAGGACCAGCACGAACAGGACGGTGAAGGCCGTGTCGAACGAGATGCCGCCCACCCGGATCGGCGGCAGGAACTTCCCCAGCAGGCGCAGCGGCGGGTCGGTCAGGGTGAGGACGAGTTCGGCGACCACCCGCAGCCCGCCCTGCGGCTCCCAGTCGCGCACGAACAGGGGCACCCAGCCGAGCACGGCCCGGATGGTCAGCAGGGCGAGGAAGATGACCAGGGCCCCGTGGAGCAGAACGCCGATCAGGGCCATCGGATCGCCTTTCAGGACTGGTTGAAGAAGCCTCCGGCGAGACGCTCCTTGTCCTCGGCCGCCACGGTGACGTTGTGCGGCGAGAGCAGGAACACCTTGCTGGTGATGCGTTCAATGCTGCCACGCATGCCAAAGATCAGGCCGGCGGAGAAGTCGACCAGCCGCTTGGCGTCCGCGTCCTCCATGTCGCCCAGGTTCATGATCACCGGGATGCCGTCGCGGAAGTTCTCGCCGATCGTGCGCGCCTCGTTGTAGGTGCGCGGGTGCACGGTGATGATCCGGTTGATGTCGGCGACCCTCGGGTGCTCGCGCGGGGGACGGCGGGTCTCCAGCTCGGTGACCGTCGCCGGCACCGCCCCGGCGTCCTCCGGATCGCTCTCGCCGACCTGTTCGGTGACCTCGTCGGAGCCCGGCTCGACCTCCGCGTAGTCGTTGTCGGACACCAGGCCCAGCCACACGGCCGCTTTCTTCAAGCGATCAGCCATCGTTTGCCCCTTTTGTCTCACCGGTCCCAAACGATGCTAGCCGGACGGGCCGCCTGCACCCGGGAGGGCACGCCCCGACACGCCTCAACTCACGGCAGCCAGACCAGCCCGGCCATCCGACCGGCGCGCTCGCCGTCGCGCCGGTGCGAGTGCAGGCTCGGGGTCTCCCTGGTGCAGCCGCCGACCCGCAGCACGGTGCAGCCGAGCGCGTCGAGCTGCTGCTCGGCCGCCGCGGCCAGGTCGAGCGAGGGGGTGCCCCAGCTGGTCGTGGCCGCCGCCGCGGGATGGCCCGCGGCGAAGGAGTCCCGCATCGCCGCGGGCACCTCGTAGCACGCGCCGCAGATGTGCGGCCCGATCCAGGCCGTGACCCGCCGCGCCCCGAGTTCACCGAGCCGGGCGAGCGTCGCGGGCAGCACGCCGGCGGCCAGGCCGACCCGGCCGGCGTGGGCGGCGCCGACCACGCCCGCGTCCGGGTCCGCGAGGAGCACGGGCAGGCAGTCGGCGACGCGGACGGCGAGCGCCACTCCCCGCACCGTGGTGACCAGGGCGTCGGCCTGCTGCAGCCGGGCGGCTCCCGGCACCGCGTTGCCGAGCCAGGAGTCCTCGGCCCAGCTCGCGAGCAGGTCGTCGTCGACATCGAGGACGCCGGTGCCGTGCACCTGGTGCACGGTGACCACCGGCCCGATGCCGAGCGCGGCGCGCACGGTCGCCAGGTTCACCCGGAGCGCGGCCAGGTCGTCGGAGTCGGTGCGGCCCAGGTTGAGGGCTCCGAGCCCGCCGGCGGAGACGCCGCCCTCCCGGTCAGTGAAAGCGACCCCGGCGCCGTCGGCGCCGGGGTCGTTGCGGAAGCTGAACACCCGGGGTGCTACTTCAGGAAGTCCGGCACGTCCAGGTCGTCGTCGTCGGGCGGAGGGGGCGTGGCCGGCTTCGGCACCGGCTTGACGACCGGCTCTGCGGGCTCGGCCTTCGCCTGGCCACCGGACGGGGCCGGGGCGGAGGGCTCGGCGGGGGCCGCCGGGACGGCCGCGGCCGGACGCGGGGCGACCGGCTCGGGCTTGCGTACCTCGGGACGGGGCGTCGGCTTGCGCGGCGGCAGCCCGCCGTCGAAGCCGGCGGCGATCACCGTCACCCGCACCTCGTCGCCGAGGGCGTCGTCGATGACCGTGCCGAAGATGATGTTCGCGTCCTCGTGGGCCGAGGCCTCGATCAGGTTCGCCGCCGCGGAGACCTCGAACAGGCCCAGGTCGGAGCCGCCGGCGATCGAGAGCAGGACACCGTGCGCCCCGTCGATGCTCGCCTCGAGCAGCGGGGAGGAGACCGCCATCTCCGCGGCCGCCCGCGCACGGTCCTCACCGCGCGCCGAGCCGATGCCCATCAGGGCCGAGCCGGCGTTCTGCATGACCGCCTTCACGTCGGCGAAGTCGAGGTTGATCAGGCCGGGCGTGGTGATCAGGTCGGTGATGCCGGACACGCCCTGCATCAGCACCTGGTCGGCCTGGCGGAAGGCGTCCAGGATCGCGACGTGGTGGTCGGTCATCTCCAGCAGCTTGTCGTTGGGGATGACGATGAGGGTGTCGACCTCTTCGCGGAGCGTGCTGATGCCGTCCTCGGCCTGGGTCGCGCGGCGGCGTCCCTCGAAGCTGAACGGCCGGGTCACCACGCCGATGGTCAGTGCGCCGAGCGAACGGGCGATCCGGGCCACGACCGGAGCGCCACCGGTGCCGGTGCCGCCGCCCTCGCCCGCGGTGACGAAGACCATGTCGGCGCCCTTGAGCACCTCTTCGATCTCGTCCGCGTGGTCCTCGGCGGCCTGGCGGCCCTTTGCGGGATCGGCGCCTGCGCCGAGCCCGCGGGTCAGGTCGCGGCCGATGTCGAGCTTGACGTCGGCGTCGCTCATCAGCAGTGCCTGGGCGTCGGTGTTCACCGCGATGAACTCCACCCCGCGCAGCCCTGACTCGATCATCCGGTTCACGGCGTTCACGCCACCGCCGCCGACCCCTACCACCTTGATGATGGCGAGGTAGTTCTGGGACGCAGTTCCCACGAAACCCACCCTTACTTGTCGCACTAGCGCGTTGACAGCATGGTTCGACGAAGCGGGCGAACCGGGGAAGGACAACTGCTTCGGCGTGGGCTCAAGGCTAGGGAACCCGTTCTGGGCCTGTCCAAGAAAGGCCACAGCCTCGGCGTGTCCCTCAAGTAGGGGTTCAGGGTTGCCGCGACACCCTCAACGACGGGTCGGGAACGCGGGCGCGGACACGTTGAACTCGCTGCCGCCGAGGGGCAGCAGGGCGTCCAGCACCTCGCTCTTCAGCGCGGAGTCCTCTGCGCTCCCCCAGATCACCCGGGTGCCGTCCTTCAGGCGCAGCTCGATGCCGTCCGTGCTCGGCGCGGCCAGGCGTGACACCTTCGCCGCCGTCTGCGGGCTCAGCGCGGAGAACACGGTGCCGACGTCGACCAGCACCTGCTGGTCGGACGGGGAGGCGTCCACCACCACCAGGCCGGACGGGGCCGAGCGGACCGCCTCGAACACGACCCCGGTCGCGTCGGCGAGCAGGTAGCCCCCGCCCGCGGGGATGGCGAGCCGCGGGGTGCGCTCGGCCACGGCGATCCGGATCGTGCCCGGCCAGCTCCGCGTCACGGTCACGCCGGCGACCGGTGGCAGGCCGGCGACCCGGTCCGCGACCGCGCCGGTGTCGATCTGCACCATCGGCGTCCCCACCGGTACCGCCGCGGCCGTGAGCACGTCGCGGCGGGTGAGCAGGTCGGCCCCGGACACCGTCACGGTGGTCGCCGCGAGCGCCGGGGAGAAGCCGACCACCCAGCCCGCGCCGGCGAGGGCCGCCACGACCAGCACCGCTACGAGCCAGCGCAGCCAGCGCCGGCGACGGTCGCCGCGCCGGCGCACCGCGATCCGTGCGGTGGCGTCCCTGACCCCGTTCATGCGGGCTCCTCCAGCAGCCCGGCGAGCTGCGGCCCGACCCTGGTCACGTCGCCCGCGCCGAGGGTGACGACGAGGTCGCCGGGGCGCAGGATCCCTGCGAGCGCCGGGGCGGCCTCGGCGAGGGCCTCGGCGTAGTGCACGTGGCCGGGGGCCGCGGCCCCGGCCGCGTCGGCGACGAGCCGTCCGGTGACGCCGGGCAGCGGGTCCTCGCGGGCCGGGTAGATGCCGAGCACGAGGATCTCGTCGGCCAGCGCCAGCGCGCTGCCGAACTCGGCCGCGAAGTCGCGGGTGCGGGTGAACAGGTGCGGCTGGAAGCAGGCCACGAGCCGGCCGTCCCCGACCACGCCCCGGGCCGCGGTGAGCGTGGCGGCCACCTCGGTCGGGTGGTGGGCGTAGTCGTCGAAGATGCGCACACCGGCGACGTCTGCCACGGGTTCGAACCGGCGCGAGGTGCCCGTGAACCCGGAGGCGGCCGCGCGCAGCGCCGGACCGGGCAGGCCAAGCACGCGGCCCACCGCGTAGGCGGCCGCGGCGTTGTGCAGGTTGTAGCGCCCCGGCACGGCGAGGACGAGTTCCCCACGGTCGTCCCCGGTCTCCAGGACGGCGCGGGCCCCGCCGGCGGCGGACCCGACGCCGGTCAGCCGGACGTCGGCCCCTTCGGCCTCGCCGACAGTGACGACCCGCTTGCCGGCGGCCCGGATGGCCGGTGTCAGGGCGACGGCGCCGGGGTCGTCCGCACTGATCACCACGGTGTCCACGCCCGGCGCGGTGGCGAAGTCGACGAAGCCCGCGGCGTACGCGGCGGGGGTGCCCCAGTTGTCCAGGTGGTCGGCCTCGACGTTGGTGACCACCACCACGCCGGCCGGGTACTGCCGGAACGATCCGTCGCTCTCGTCCGCCTCGACGACGAAGGCTTCGCCCGCGCCCAGGT
>JBDHZJ010000143.1:0-6148 GCA_039811825.1 Propionicimonas sp. | reverse complement strand
GCCATGGCGTGCAGCGCCGCGTCCTTCTGCGCGCGGGTGAGGACGGCCAGCGCGCGGCTGGCGGTCTTGGCTGCGGTGGCCTGCTCGGTGAAGCTCATGCCGCACAGGATAGGACGTGGACCGAGTAAGGAACCGTCCCCGATTCGGTCCGCGGACCAGGTCGGGGACGGTTCCTTACTCGGTCCGCCTCAGGACGCGGTGGCGAACAGCGCGCGCAGGCCGAACCGGCGGGCCAGCCACCACGCGACGTTGAACACCGCCACCAGGCCCGTGGCGACCGCGCAGATCAGCGCGCCGGGATCCGGAACCAGCAGGGCCCAGGTACTCCACAGCGACTGGTTCACCAGCTGCCAGGCCAGGAACACCGGTGACACGCCCGACACCGCGGGCGCGCGGACCAGGTCGACGCTCTGCCCCGCGTTCGCCCCGATGGCCGGCACCAGGCTGATCGTGCCGAACACGGCCGAGCCCAGGCTGAGGTCGACGCCGATCAGCAGCAACGTGCCCGCGAGCGGCGGGAGCAGGACCCGCCACAGCTGGAGGCCGCGGTCGCGCGAGACCAGCACCAGCACCGGCAGGGTGGACGTGACCGCCAGGGCGTTCGGCAGCACCATGTTGAGCTGGCCGATCAGCATGCCGTGGGAGGTCCAGGTCAGGTTGAGCACCAGCATGAACTGCCAGGCGACCAGGGACAGCCCGTCGGTGTCGCGGGTACGCCACAGCCGGACGGCCTGCGGCACACCGAGCAGGGTGGCGGTCAGCGCGGCCAGCCAGCCCAGGATCGCGATGCCGCTCACCGTCCCGCCCTCCGGGACCCGGTCGGGCGCGGATCAGTCGAGGTCCGGCGAAGCGTCCGGGTTGTCGATCGGGTCGGGCTCACCGGCCAAGCCTACGGGCGCCGGCTCGGTCGCCGACACCGCAGAACGCCTACTCAGCCGCACTTCCAGCCGCGAAACCGCCTCGAGTTGCAGCGGACGCAACCCTGCTCTCCGCAGGCCCCACCAGACCAGGTTGAACAGGGTCAGCGTCCCCGTCGCCGTGGCGGCGATCATGGTGCCCGCGTCGCCCACCAGCACGCCCCAGCCGAGCCAGAGCGCCTGGTTGAGGACAGCCATGGCCAGGAAGACCGGGGAGACCCCCTCCACCCGCGGTGCCCGGATCAGTTCGACGCTCTGCCCGATGGTCGCGAACGCGGCCGGCAGCACGGCGAACGCCCCGTAGAACGCGGTGCCCAGGAACAGGTCGATCCCGATCATCACCCCGGCGAGCACCAGGCCGGGCAGGAGCACCCGGGGCAGCGGCCGGTGCAGCTCGCGCGCCAGCAGCAGCAGCACGGCCAGCGTGGCGAGGCCGCCCAGGACGTTGGGCACGATCATGTTCAGCTTCGCGATCAGGAAACCGTGCACCATCCAGGCGATGTTCAACCCGAGGATCGTCTGCCAGGCCGGCAGCGAGACCCCCGCCACGTCGCGGGTGCGGACCAGCCGGACGACCTGGGGCAGGCCCAGCACCGTCCCGACGAGGGCCGCTCCCCAGCCGAAGAGCTCGACGGGCGTCACTTCTTCTTCCTCGCCCGCACGATCAGGTCGTCGCGGTGCACCACCTCGCGGTCGAACCCGGCGCCGCGCTCGGCGACCAGGTCGTGGGTGCTGCGTCCGATGATGTCGGGCAGGTCGGAGGAGTCGTAGCCGACCAGACCGCGGGCGATCACCGAGCCGGACTCGCTGACCAGCCGCACCGGGTCGCCGGCCTGGAACGTGCCGCGCACCCCGACGATGCCGGCCGGCAGCAGGGACGCCTTGCGTTCGGTGAGGGCCCGCACGGCCCCGGCGTCCAGCACCAGCTCGCCCTGCGACACCGACGCGTAGGCCAGCCACATCAGCTTGCGCGACCGGCGCTTGCCGGTGGCCCGGAACAGCGTGCCGACGGGTTCGCCCGCCAGGGCGGCCTCGACGCTCGTGGCGGCGGCCAGCACCACCGGGATGCCGGACGCCGTGGCGATCCGCGCGGCCTGCAGCTTGGTGGCCATGCCGCCGGTGCCGACCTCCGCGCCGGCTCCGTTGGTGTCCACGTCGAGCTCCTCGATGTCGGGCACCACCGGGATCGGGCGTGCGCCGACGTGCGAGGGGTGCTCGGTGTAGAGGGAGTCCACGTCGCTGAGCAGCACCAGCGCGTCCGCCCCGACGAGGTGGGCGACCAGGGCGGCGAGCCGGTCGTTGTCGCCGAAGCGGATCTCGTGGGTGGCCACGGTGTCGTTCTCGTTCACGACCGGCACCACGCCCAGTTCGAGCAGCCGGGTGAAGGTGCGCAGGGCGTTGCGGTAGTGGTCGTGGCGGGCCACGTCCTCGACGGTCAGGAGCACCTGGCCGACGGTCAGGTCGTGCCGGGCGAACAGCGAGCCGTACCGGCCCACGAGCAGGCTCTGCCCGACCGATGCGGCGGCCTGCTTGCTGGCCAGGTCGCGGGGACGGTGCCGCATCCGCAGCGGGCCCATCCCGGACGCCATCGCGCCGGAGGACACCAGCACCACGTCCTGGCCCCGGCGCCGGGCGGCGGCGAGGGCGTCGACGAGCAGTTCCATGCGGGCGATGTCGAGCATGCCGGTGGCGTCGGTGAGCGAGGACGACCCGACCTTCACGACCAGCCTGCGGGCACCCGTGATCTCCGTCCGGGCCGGCGTGGCCGCGGACGCGGGCTGCTCACTCATCGTCGTCGTCCTCCAGGCCCTCGACGGCCTGCCTCGTGTACTGCGCGGCCTCCCGCTCGGCCGCCTTGGCGGCATGGTACTCGGCGTCCATCGCCCGCCGGCGGCGGACGGCCGGACGCTCGGTGACCAGGCGCTGGTCCTCCCCGCGCCGGGCCAGGATCTCGGCGCCGATCTCCACCTGGGGAGCGAAGTCGAAGACCACCGGGTCGGAGCCGCCGATCGCCACCGCGTCGCCGGCGAGCGCGCCGAGGGCCAGCAACTCCTCCTCGATGCCCAGCCGGGCGAACCGGTCGGCGAGGTAGCCGACGGCCTCGGCGTTGGTGAAGTCGGTCTGCTTAACCCAGCGTTCGGGCTTCTCGCCGCGCACGCGCCAGACGAAGCCGCCCTCGCCGTCGCCCTGCCGCGAGATGGTGAACTCGGGACCGCTGGCGACCGGCTCGGGCCGGATCACGATCCGCTTCGGCGGGACGGCGGCGTCCTCGGCACGGCGGGCCGCGACCAGCTCGGCCATCGCGTAGGTGAGCGCCTGCAGGCCGGTGCCGGTCTTGGTGGAGACGGCGAACACGGGCAGCCCGCGGGCCTTGACGTCGTCGGTGACCAGGGCGGCGAGCTCGGCGGCGTCCGGCACGTCCACCTTGTTCAGCACAACCATCCGCGGCCGGTCCTCCAGCCCGCCGTGGGCCTCGAGTTCGGCCTCGATCACGTCGAGGTCGGTGAGCGGGTCGCGGCCGGGCTCGTAGGTGGCGCAGTCGACCACGTGGACGATGGCGCGGCACCGCTCGATGTGGCGCAGGAAGTCGTGGCCGAGGCCGCGGCCCTCGCTGGCGCCCTCGATCAGGCCGGGCACGTCGGCCACGGTGAACGTGGTCGCACCGGCGACGACGACGCCGAGGTTCGGCACGAGGGTGGTGAACGGGTAGTCGGCGATCTTCGGCCGGGCGCGGGAGATGGCGGCGATCAGTGAGGACTTGCCGGCGCTGGGGAAGCCGACCAGGCCGATGTCGGCGACGACCTTCAGCTCGAGCGTGATCTGGAGCGACCCGCCGTCCTCGCCGAGCAGCGCGAAGCCGGGCGCCTTGCGGGAGGAGGACGCGAGCGCGGCGTTGCCGAGGCCGCCACGGCCGCCGTGGGCGACCACGACCTCCGCGTCCGGCCCGACCAGGTCGGCCAGCACCACGCCCGATTCGGCGTCGTGGACCACCGTGCCGTCCGGGACGGCTAGGACGACGTCCTCGCCGTTGGCGCCGTTGTTGAAGTCGCCGCGTCCGGGCTGGCCGTTGCCCGCCCGCCGCACCGACTGCCGGTGGAACTCGACGAGCGTGGTCAGGCCCGGATCGACCCTCAGCACCACCGAGCCGCCGTTGCCGCCGTTGCCGCCGTCCGGCCCGCCGAGCGGCTTGAACTTCTCCCGCCGGATGGACGCGCAGCCGTGCCCGCCGTTGCCGGCGGCCACCGTGAGCACCGCACGGTCGATGAAGGAGGGAATCGCCACGACGAACTTTCCAGGATCGGATCCGGCCGCCGCAGCGTGCAGGGCGGCCCGGGCATTCAGTCTATCGGCCGTCGGGTGGGGCTTCCTCCGGCGGCGCCCACATCGAGTGGTCGCGGGACTCCTCCGCGTCCGACGGCTGGTCGGGGGTGTCGGCCGGGGGTTCGGGCGGCGTCGCGAACCAGGCGTGGTAGATCACGGGCTCCGCCACGGGCTGCCCGGCCGGTGCGGGTGCCTCCGCGGCGGGTTCCGCGGGCGGCGCCAGCCCGGGCCCGTCCGCGGGGGCGACCGCCGACCCGGGCCCCTCGTCCGGGGCCTCGCGCGCGCGTCTGGCCCGCCGCAGCAGCCCCACGACGACCAGGGTGAGCACGACACCGGCCGCGACGCCTGCAGCCCCGGCGACCACCCAACTCGCCGGCCCTGGCCGGTTGCGCGCCACCACGTGGACTTCGTTGGTGGTGAACTGCGACGGGTTGAGCCGCAGGGTGTTGCCCTGGATCGTGCCCTGGTTGGCCTCCACCACCTCGCCCGGGAAGCGCACGTCGATGATCACATCGGGCCAATTGCCGAGCACGTCGCTGAGCGTGCCGGTGAACGACCAGTACTCGCCGATCTCGCCGGTGCGAAGCTCGTCGAAGCCCAGGCTGGACAGGGGCATGGTGCCCGTGATGTGGCAACTGGCGCTCCCGTCGACGTCCGGGCCGGGCTCAAAGGTCAGCGTGCCCGAACTGGTCAGTGCGCCACAGTCGAGGCCTTCCTCGCTGACCAGCAGGTCGAGCGAGACCTCGTCGGGCGAGATCACGTCGACGTGGCCCTGGAGGTCGCACCCGCTGAGCAGGACGCCGGCCGCGAGGACGCCCAACCCAGCCAGCACCCGCCGCCACCCGACCATGAGCCCGATCCTAGGCCGACCGGGATCGTCGGATCGGCTCATTCGTCCGGTTCGGCCCACACGGAGTGGTCGACGGACCCGATGGGTGCGCGCACGGAAACGAGGGTGGCGTGGTGGGCCGTCGTGGCGGTGTCGGACGGGGACGCGGTCCCGTCCGCAGGGAACGGCCGTGACTCGGCTGCCCTGCGCCGGAACGCCGCGACGAGGCCGAGCGCGGCTACCGCGAGGAGGCCGAGCGCCATCGGGGTCCAGCCGGAGCCGTTGTCCGCCTGCGCGACCACGCGCAGGTAGCTCCCGGCGAACGCGACATCCTCACCGGAGAGTCGAATGTGCGCGCCGTCCACGACTCCGTGACTGCTGGCACCCACGGTGCCGGGCATGCTCACGAAGACGTCCGCATTCCCCACTGAACCCGCGGTGGCGGTGAGGTCGACGGAGAGCACGTAGTAGTCGGCGACCGAGGCGAGGTCGACGAAGATCACCGAACTGGGGCGGAAGCTGCCGCGCACCCGACAGGTCGAGACGCCCCGCACGGAGTGCTGCACCGTGGTCACGCCGGCGTCGCTGTGGCCCAGCGCCCAGCACCGTCCGCGGGGCAGGTCGGTGAAGGTCAGGTCGACGAAGACCTCATCGGCGGAGCGCACCTCCGCGCTCCCCCGCACGTCGCAACCGGCCAGCAGGAGCGCCAGGGCCGGTGCCAGCGCGGCAAGCACACACATTCCGTGGCGGCGGAACATGCATCGACGCTAGCCCCTGCGGCGCCTCGGGCTCCATGCGCATTGTGTTCCCGGACGCAGCAGAGGCGGCCCGAAGGCCGCCTCTGCTCACTGCTGTTGGGTTGCGCCTACTCGGCGTCCTCGACCGCGATGTTCACCACGCGACGACCGCGCCGGGTGCCGAACTCGACCTTGCCCGCGCGCAGCGCGAACAGGGTGTCGTCGCCGCCGCGGCCCACGCCGTCACCGGGGTGGAAGTGGGTGCCACGCTGGCGCACGATGATCTCGCCGGCGTTCACCTCCTGGCCGCCGAAGCGCTTCACGCCGAGGCGCTGGGAGTTGGA
>JBDHZJ010000142.1:0-6194 GCA_039811825.1 Propionicimonas sp. | reverse complement strand
CGAGCACCGACGTCGACACCTCGAGCCGGCCGAGCCGGAACCAGGGGTCCTCGGGGGACGCGAAATGGCGATTCACGTGTCCAAGGTTGCCAGACGGCACACAGGACCCCACAACCCGCGCCCGGGAAACGGCAGCGCCCGGGACCGCCGGAGGCGCCGGCCACAGGGGCACCCCCCACGGAACGGGACGAACCTGCCGCCCAACGCGCCGGCACGTCCCCGGGAGCGCTCCCGACGGGGTTGCGGGTCAGGAATGTCCCGAAACGGGTAGGAGCTGTCCTCCCGAGGATCCGGCGCGGCGGCGAGGATCCGGGTGCACGTCGAGCCGCCCCCTGACGCACCCGGGGGGCGCCGCGCGGTGCCCTGACAGGCAGAAACCCCGCTCCACCAAGTGGAACGGGGCCTTCTCTGGCGCGCCCGGAGGGACTCGAACCCCCAACCTTCTGATCCGTAGTCAGATGCTCTATCCATTGAGCCACGGGCGCAGATCTCGGCCGCCTCAGGCGGACGGCCAAGCAGCGAGTGTACCGGTCCGGCCCGACATGCTCCAATCCGCCGACGACGCCCTCACCACCGACACGGCGACGGATCGTCCTCCGCCGGCCATCGGGGACGCCACGGTGAAGGTCGACCTGGCGGACGGTCACAACCACCGTCCATCCCGCACTCCGGGAGGCCCTGGGCGAACGCCCTCGACCGCGTCCTCGGAGCAACGGAATGCGCCGGGTGCCCGTCCAGCTCCCCGTGGCACCCCTCGGCACGACCGGCACATTCCGCTGCCGCCTTGGGCCGACTTCCGTCGGTGGGTACATACCCCTACGGGTTCAGACTAGCGCGGGTCACCTGAACGCTGTTAATCCTGATTTTCGAAAATTCTTCCCTCGCTGAACAAGGCCCAGAGCTGGGAAGATGAGGGATCATCGTCGCCGCGCGCCAAGCCGAGGAGGGCCCATGGCTCTGGAGACCACCGCCATCGCCACGACCGCGCCCGCCGGCGCCCCGGAGGACCTGGTCGCCTGGGTCGCCGGCGTGGCCGAGCTGACCCGGCCGGACGCCGTGCACTGGTGCGACGGCTCCGAGGCCGAGCGCGACCGGCTGTACGAGGAGATGGTGGCCTCGGGCACGTTCGTGAAGCTGAACCAGGAGCTGCGCCCGGGGTGCTACCTGGCCCGCTCTGAGCCGTCCGACGTGGCCCGGGTCGAGGCGCGCACGTTCATCTGCTCCGAGCGCGAGGAGGACGCCGGCCCGACGAACAACTGGGCCGAGCCCGCGGCGATGAAGCGGACGCTCGCGCGGGCGTTCGCCGGCAGCATGCGCGGACGCACCATGTACGTGATCCCCTTCTCGATGGGCCCGCTGGGCGGGGAGATCAGCCGGCTCGGCATCGAGATCACCGACAGCCCCTATGTGGTCACCAACATGCGGATCATGACCCGGATGGGTACCGCCGCGCTGGACGCGATCGCCGCGGGCGGCGACTGGGTGCCGGCCGTGCACTCGGTGGGCTATCCGCTGGTCGACGCCGAGGGCAACCCGCGTCCCGACACGACCTGGCCGTGCAGCGACGAGAAGTACATCACCCACTTCCCGGAGACCCACGAGATCTGGTCCTACGGCTCCGGCTACGGCGGCAACGCCCTGCTCGGCAAGAAGTGCTACGCGCTGCGGATCGCCTCGGTGCTGGCTCGCGACGAGGGCTGGCTGGCCGAGCACATGCTGATCCTCAAGATCACCTCCCCGCAGGGCCGGGTGTTCCACCTCACCGCGGCGTTCCCCTCGGCGTGCGGCAAGACCAACCTGGCCATGCTGCGTCCGACGATTCCCGGCTGGAAGGTGGAGACGGTCGGGGACGACATCGCGTGGATGCGTCCCGGCACGGACGGACGGCTGTACGCGATCAACCCCGAGTCCGGCTTCTTCGGCGTGGCGCCGGGCACCTCGGAGGAGACCAACCCGACCTGCCTGCACGCGCTGGCGCGGGACACGATCTTCACCAACGTCGCGCTCACCGACGACGGCGACGTGTGGTGGGAGGGCATGACCCCCGATCCGCCCGCGCACCTGATCGACTGGCAGGGCAACGACTGGACGCCGGACACCGGCCGTCCCGCCGCTCACCCGAACAGCCGGTTCACCGTGCACGCGTCCCAGGCCGAGTCGATCTCGGGCGACTGGGAGGACCCCGGCGGCGTCCCGGTGGACGTGATCCTGTTCGGCGGCCGCCGCGCCCACAACGTGCCCCTGATCAGCGAGTCCTACGACTGGGAGCACGGCGTCTTCGTCGGTGCCACCGTCTCCAGCGAGCAGACCGCCGCGGCCGAGGGCACGGTCGGCTCGCTGCGCCGGGACCCGTTCGCGATGCTGCCTTTCTGCGGCTACAACATGGCGGACTACTGGGCGCACTGGCTGCGGATGGGTGACACCCTGGGCGCGAAGGCGCCGCGGATCTTCCAGGTGAACTGGTTCCGCAAGGACGACGAGGGCCGGTGGCTGTGGCCCGGGTTCGGCGAGAACTCCCGTCCGATCGAGTGGGCACTGCGCCGGGTGGACGGCAAGGCCAGCGCCGTCGACGCGATCAGCGGACGCATCCCCACGCCCGGAGAGCTCGACACGGTGGGCCTGGACATCACCGGGGAGCAGCTCGACGCCCTGTTCGCGCTCGACCCGGACGCCTGGTCCGCCGAGGCCGACCTCACCGAGGAGTACTTCGCCCAGTTCGGCGACAAGCTCCCGCCGGAGCTCCCCGACCAGCTGGCCGAGCTCCGCGCCCGGATCGCCGCCGCCCGCGAGTAGCTGACGACCGCAGGCGGCGACCGGCTACGCTCGACCGCATGCCGCTGCCCGACCGCGCACCGGGACGGTTCGTCGCCACGCTGCTGACGATCGTCGCCCTCACAGGCGCGGGCTGCACCGGGGGCTCGGCCGACCCGACCCCGACCGCGACGGCGCCGTCCGGCGTCAGCGTGGCCGAGGCCCAGGACGTCGCGGACCAGGTGGTCGAGGGCTGGAGCGTGGCGTACGGGGCGTCCTGGGACGCGGCCGCCTGGGACGCGGTCGACACCTACCCCGCCCGGATCGCGGACGAGGCGGCGATCGCCACCGGCACCGCTCAGCAGCAGGCCGGAACCTACCGGGCGTCCGCGTTCACGAACTCGTTCAGGGTGACCAGCGTCTACGCCCACTCGGAGACGGTCGGCACGGAGTACCTGCTGGTCGCGGGCTTCTACCGCAACGCGAACCGGAAGCCGGTCGCCGACAGCGACGCGATCCACCTCTACCTGCGCGAGGGCAGCGGCGCCTGGCGCTACGCGGCCGGGGTGGGCGGCGAGGGCGTCACCGGGATCACCGCCGCCAGGAAGGGCGTGGCGGTCTCGTTCACTCCGCTCGCCGAGCAACCGGACGTGGACGTGAGCATGACCGGCACCAACCGCGAACTGCTGGACGCCCTGCGGGAGGCTGTCCAGCCGGGGGCGCAGAGCGCGACCGTGACGGCGCAGGGCACCGCGCTGACGGCGGGCGCGGAGGCCTGGGGCGGCGACTTCTACTCGGTGCGGGCCGCGGAGTGCAGCGTCCCTGACGGGCCCGCCATCTCCACGTTCGGCGTCCAGGAGGGCACCCTGAGCCTCGTCCAGCTGGACTGCGACATCGAACTCACCACCAGCAGCAAGACCCTGATCGTCTGGACCGACCCGGTCACGGGCAAGCAGGTGCTCGGGAGCAGCGCGAAGCTGCGCGTCCTGTACGAGGCGCTCGTCCGCACCGACGGCAGCACCTACACGGTGCTCGCCCACTACGACCGCTGGGCGTCGCAGCCGACCGTCACGAAGTAGCCGGTCGCCCTTTCGGGGACGGTTCCGTTCCGGTTCACGGGGACGGTTCCGTTTCGGTTCACGGGGACGGTTCCGTTCCGGTTCACGGGGACGGTTCCGTTCCGGTTCACGCATCCGACAAGGGGAAACAGGTGAACTGGAAAGGAACCGTCCCCCCGGTCCGCAAGAACCGTCCCCGGCTCACCGGGCGTCAGCCGAACCGGACCAGCCCGACCCCGAGCAGCACGATCGCCGCGGCGACGACCCGGGCGAGCGTGACCCGGCGGCGCGGCACCCCGAGCCAGCCGCCGTGGTCCATGCCGAGGCCGACCGCAACCTGACCGAGCAGCACGACGCTGACCGCCAGCGAGGTGCCGAGCACGGGTGCGTTCAGGGCGTTGACAAGCACGAACGCCGCACCGAGCAGCCCGCCGCTGAACATCCACGGACGCAGTTCTCCATCGCGTCGGATGCGCTGCCGGGTGATTACGATGACCAGCGCCAGCCCGGCGGTGCCGACCAGGAACGAGACCAGCGCGGCCGCGAGCCCGGAGCCCATCACCTGGCCGAGCCGTCCGTTGATCGCGGTCTGCACGGCGCCGAGCGTCCCGACCAGCACGGCGGCCGCCCAGAGCAGAGGGTGTGGACGGCTGTGCGCGGGCGGGGCCACCGAACCCCTGCGTCCGAGCAGGTTCACCCCGGCCGCACCCCCCACGACCAGCATCGCCCCGAGCCCGCGGAGCGCGGTGATCGGGCGCTCGACCATGCCGAACGCCCCGGTGACGTCGATCACCAGGCCGCCGAGGACGGTGCCGACCAGCGGCAGCACGACCGTCGCCGACGCCCCGATCCTCGGCAGCAGGACGATGTTCATGGTCAGGAACACCAGGCCGCAGGCGCCGCCCAGCCAGATCCACCACGGCTGGGTGGTGGCCGTCTCGGCCCACGGCACGGACGTCCCGGTGAGGAGCACCGCCAGGCCGAGCCCGATCGTGCCCACCGCGAAGGAGATGCCGGACGCGGGCAGCACGGCGCCGACCCGGTTCGCCAGCCGGGAGTTGATCGCGCTCTGCAGCGGGATCAGCCCGCCGACGACGACGCCGAGCACCAGTGCCAGCAGCACGCGATCACCTCCTCAGGCGCCCCAGCATGCCCGACGTGGAATGGGGACGGTTCCTTTTCGCGTCGCTCCAGCGGGGGTGACGGGGAAAGGAACCGTCCCCATTCACGTCAGGTCGCGCACCGAGCCCCGCTCCTGGATCGGCATGTGTACCAGCGTCTGCGCGGGCGGGTCGCCGTCGAGCACGAGCTCCATCGCCGTCCGGCCCATCTCCAGGTAGGGGATCTGCATCGTGGTGAGCTGCGGACGCAGGTAGGACGCCAGGTACTCGTCGTCGAACGAGACCACGGACAGGTCCTCGGGGATCCGCAGGCCCCGCTCCTGGGCGGCCTGGTAGACCCCGAAGGCCACCCGGTCGTTGGCCGCCACGATCGCCGTCACCGGGGCGGCGTCGAAGATCTCGTGCGCCCCGCGGTAGCCGAAGTCGGGCTCCCAGTACCGGCCGTCGACCTGGTGGGCAAACGTGAGACCGTGCTCGGCCAGCGCCGCGTCCAGCCCGGCGTAGCGGACGCCGATGGTCACCGACAGCGCGGGATCGAGCAGCGCCTCGGAGCGTCCGATGAAGCCGATCCGGCGGTGGCCGCGCTCCAGCAGGTGGCTCGCCGCGTCATGGCCGGCCCGGAACTCGTCCGGCAGGACGCAGGGGTGGCCGCCCGTCGACGTGGCGTTGCTGATCACTACCGGCACGTCGATCGACAGCGGGGGCAGCTCGATCTGCTTGGCGCCCATCAGCCCGAACACGATGCCGTCGGCCTGCCGGTCGAGCATCAGCTCCAGGGCATTGGCGATGCGGTCCGCCCTGCGTCCGGACTCGGTGATCAGCACCGTGTGGTCCCGCTCCTCCGCCACCTCGAGCAGGCCCCTGATCATCGCCGAGGCGTAGCGGGTGATGGTCACCTCGTCGGAGATGAACCCCACCGTCCGGGTCTTGCCGATCCGCAGCCCTCGGGCGGCGGGGTTCGGCCGGTAGTTCAGCTTGGCCGCGGCGGCGCGCACCCGCTCGGCCGCCTCGGCGGAGAGCCGCGTGTTCGGCCGGTCGTTCAGCACCATGCTGACCGTCGTGGTGGAAAGGCCGGCCAGCCGGGCCACGTTGCACACAACCCTTCCCCGATGCCGTGGTCCATGCGCTGAATCCTTTTGGCGACGTGGAGCACGCGCCCGGCACATCCCCCGCGGAGTAGCGGTGGTCAAGCGCACAGGCAGGCCGTCGCCGCCGCAGCATCGCTGATACCGTCTTCCAGCGGGCGTTCATTGATTCCATCGCG
>JBDHZJ010000141.1:0-6201 GCA_039811825.1 Propionicimonas sp. | reverse complement strand
GAGCGCCGCCCTTGCCGGGCAGGAACTCTCCCGTGGGCAGGCCTACGCCGATGCCCTGGCCACACTCGCCGAGCACTGCGCCGGGTGTCGCAGGGCGCACCGGCTCGGCGCGGACCGGCCCCGGATCATGGTCACGATCGACTACGACACGCTGGTGGGTCGGCTGGGCACCGCGACGCTGCTGAACTCCGGTGAGCCGATCAGTGCCGAGCAGGCGCGGGTGCTGGCCTGTGACGCCGGCATCGTCCCGTTGGTGATGGGTCGTGAGAGCGTGCCGCTGGACGTGGGCCGGGAGAAGCGACTGTTCGACAGCCACCTGCGCGCGGTGCTGATCGCCCGCGACCGCGGCTGCGCCTTCCCCGGTTGTGACCGCGCACCGGCCGAGTGCGACGCCCACCACATCATTCCCTGGCACGCGGGCGGCGCCACCAGCATCGACAACGGGGTGCTGGTCTGCGAGCACCACCACCACCTCGTCGAACCGAACCCCCACCGACCACCCGGCACCCAGTGGGTGATCCGGCTGGACGCCAGCGGCCACCCCGAGTTCGGCGCACCCGAGGGCAGGGGCGCGCCGCCGGGGCAGAGGCGCTGGCGACAGCACCACCGCTACCGCACCTGCACGCGTGAGGCAGCGGCGGCAGGCGGGTCGGATCGACGCGGGGGTGGGTTGTGCTCGGGAGCCGACCCCACGGGCGGGGAGGTGTGTGCGGAGGCGGAGGCGTCGCTCAGCGCGGGGGTGGGCTGCTCGGGAGCTGACCCCGCTGGGCGAGGCGCTGTGCGGAGGTGGGCGTCGCTCAGCGCCGGGGGTGGGTCCTCCGCCGGTGCGGCTCAGTGCGGCGGCTCGACCTCCACCGCCGAGCCCAGCCGCTGCCGCGCGGTCTCGCCGCGTCGCCCGACCGGGACCGTGCCGGCGATCGCACCGAGCCCGAACGGGCGCGGACCCGCGTACAGGCTCTCCGCGCCGCCGGGGGAGACCGCGTAGGTCTCGTGCCAGATGGTCACGGCCTCCGGATCGGCCTTCGCGGCCCGGTAGAAGTCGAGCCAGGCCGGACGGTGCTCTTGGCGCCCGGAGTTCGCGTAGGCGTAGATGTCCTCGGTCGAGCGCCACCACGAGATCACGGTGACGCCGCTGAGATGGACCGACACCCGGCTGCCCAGGTAGCCGAGCGAGTCGTCCTCACCCCGTTCGGCGGCCGCCTTGTTCCGCTCGAGCTCGGCGATCATCCGGGTCATCGCCCAGAACGCCCTCCCGGCGATACCCACCCGCCAGGGCCTGTGCACCCGCAGGCCGACCATGAAGACGGCCAGTGGCCCGTCGTAGGCATGAGTTCGCCGGTCCATTCCGCCTCCGCTTGGATAGTGTTGCTGTCCGGATCCGTTCCATGGTGGACAGCAGCACTATCCAATGTCAACGACCCGGGGGCACCAATGCGCATCTCCGAACTCGCCGAGGCGACCGGCGTGCCCGTGCACACCCTGAAGTACTACCTGCGCGAGGGCCTGCTGCAGTCTGGTGTCGCCACCGGACGCACCAGCGCCGACTACGGCACCGAGCACGTCGATCGCGTCCGGCTGGTGCGGGCCCTGATCGAGGTCGGCGGAATCGGCATCGCCGGGGTGCACGCCATCCTGACCGCCCTCGACACCCCCATCACGTCGCAGCACAGCTTCCTAGGCGCCGCGCACGCCGCCCTGCCCATGACCGGCATGGACGAACCACTCACCGACGAGGTCGTCGGCCTTCTCGGAGGGCTCGGCTGGGCGGTCGACCCCGCCTCCCCGCCCGCGCGGGCCCTCGGCGTCGCAATCGAGGGCGCCCGGCGGGCCGGGGTGCTGGTCGACCGCGAGCGCCTCCAGGCCTACGCGGTCCTCATGCGCGAGGTCGCCCTGCTCGACATCGTGAAGGTGGACGAGGCCATGGCGACCGGCGGCCCCGGCGCCGCGCTGCGCATGGTCGTGATCGGCAACGTGATGATCGACCCCGTGCTGATCGCGCTGAGGCGGGTCGCCCAGGAGGCGGCCAGCGCTGCGCGCGAACAGGAGTGAGGGCCGGCGCTGCGTTCGGAGATTCCGGGTCGAGCCCGGAATGCCGGGGGGTCGGGGACGACGGGCCGGGGCTCAGTGCGCGGGCAGGTCCGCGCCGAGCGCCTCGAGCATCGGCAGCAGCTTCGCCTCGGTCTCGGCGAACTCCTCGGCCGGATCCGACTCGGCCACGATGCCGCAGCCGGCGTAGACGGTGATCCGCTCGGGGTCGGCCGGGTCGATCAGGCCGCAGCGCAGTGCGATCGCGAACTCGCCGTCGCCGGCGGAGTCCAGCCAGCCGACCGGGCCGGAGTAGCGGCCCCGGTCGAGGTGCTCCAGCTCCGCGATCGTCTCCCGTGCCACCGGGGTGGGCGTCCCGCAGACGGCCGCGGACGGGTGCAGCTCGCCGGCCAGCCGCAGCACGCTCACGTCCGGGTGCGCCACCGCGGTCACGTCGGAGGCCAGGTGCAGCACGTTCGGCAGCTCCAGCACGTAGGGCGCGTCCGGCACGTTCATGCCGGAGCAGAACGGCTCCAGCGCGTGCGCGACCGAGGCCACCGCCAGCTCGTGCTCGACCAGGTTCTTGCCCGACCGCGCCAGCGCGTGCGCCAGCTTCAGGTCCAGCTCCTCGCCACCGTTGCGGCGGATCGTCCCGGCGAGCACCCGGGAGGTGGCCAGCCCGCCCTCGCGGCGGATCAGCATCTCCGGCGACGCCCCCACCAGGCCGTCCACGTGGTAGGTCCAGCAGCTCGGGTAGCTGGCGGCCAGCCGGGTGATGAGCGTGCGCGCGTCCACCGGCGCCGGGGCGGCAAGGGTCACGCCGCGGGCGAGCACGACCTTGTCGAGCCGTCCCTCTCCGATCCGTGCCACCGCCTGCTCGACGATGCCCTGCCACGCGACCTCGTCCAGGCTGCCGGAGACGACCCTCGCGCCGGACGGACGCTGCGGCACCGGCTGCGCCGCCGGGGCCGACGGTTCCGGACCGGAGCGGGCGGCGACGGTGGTCAGCCAGCTGACGCCGTTGCGTCGGCCGATCACCACCCGGGGCACGATCACCACCGAGCGCTGCGCGGTGTGCGCCGGGTCGAACACGAAGGACGCGAACGCGACCGGTCCCGTCGCGCAGGTGCCGGGCAGTTCGGTCTCCTGCTCGATCCGCGAGCACACGTCCTGCCACCACTCGTCGGCCTCCGCCGCGGTCCCGCCCTCGAAGCGGGCCACCTCGCCGATGCCGACCATCCCGTCGCCGCGGCGCAGCCAGGCGTGGCCGCCGGACGCGGGCAGGTACGCCGCCAGTTCACCGGGATCAGCGACCGCCACGGTCGTCGCGCGCCACTGCGGGCCCGGCGGGTGATGGATCACCCTCGCAGGATAGCCGCTGGCCGTGGTGGCGCCACGCGGACTCCCGAATGGCCCTGTGACAACGCATTGCCTAGACTGGCCCGAGTCCCACACGCCACTGCAGGAGAGCCCATGCCCGAGCCGGAGCCGGTCGTCCCGGCCACAGGCTCAGCCACCGAGGCGGACGTCATCGTCGTCGGTGCCGGACCGGGTGGTTCGGCGGCCGCCGCCCACCTCGCCGAGCGCGGCCTGGACGTCGCGCTGCTGGAGAAGGCGACGTTCCCGCGCGAGAAGGTCTGCGGCGACGGGCTCACCCCACGCGCGGTGAAGCAACTCCTGAAGCTGGGCATCGACACCAGCCCCGAGGGGGGCTGGGCCCGGAACCGGGGCCTGCGCGTCTACGGCGGGCGCACCGAACCGTTCGAGTTGCCCTGGCCCGAGCTGGCCGAGTTCCCGCCCTACGGGCTGGTCCGCGCCCGCGCACAGTTCGACAAGATCCTCGCCGACCGCGCCGTGGCCGGCGGTGCGCGCCTGTACGAGCAGACCAACGTCACCGCGCCGATCGTGGACGCGCGCACCGAGCGGATCGTCGGCGTCACCACGAAGGACGGCCGCAGCTTCCGGGCCCCGGTGGTGATCGGCGCGGACGGGAATTCCTCGCGGCTGGCCCTGGGCATGGGCCTGGAGCGGCGCACCGACCGTCCGATGGGCGTCGCCGTGCGCGCCTACTTCACCTCGCCCCGCACCGACGACGACTACATGGAGTCGTGGCTGGAGCTGTGGGACGGCCGGCCGGGGGAGTCGAACCTGCTGCCCGGCTACGGCTGGGTCTTCGGCATGGGCGACGGCACCGTGAACGTCGGCCTCGGCACCGTGGGTTCGAGCTCCGAGCCGGCCGGCCTGAACTACCGCGAGATGTTCGGTGCGTGGCTGGCCAACACGCCCGAGGAGTGGGGCTTCCGTCCCGAGAACCAGGTCGGACGCACGCTCGGCGCGGCGCTGCCGATGAGCTTCAACCGCCAGCCCGCCTACACCCGTGGCCTGCTGCTCGTCGGCGACGCGGGCGGCATGGTCTCCCCGTTCAACGGCGAGGGCATCTCGTATGCGATGGAGGCCGCCGAGATGGCCGCCGACGCGATCGCGGACGCCCACTTCCGCGGCTGGGGCACCCCGAGCGCCGAGCGTGCGCTGCGCGGCTACCCGGCCCGGCTGAAGTCCGAGTGGGGAGGGTACTTCCGGCTCGGCCAGGTGTTCGTCTCCCTGATCGAGCACCCGCAGGTGATGCACCTCTGTACCCGGTACGGTCTACCGCGGCCGACGTTGATGCGGTTCACGATGAAACTGCTGGCGCACCTCTACGACACCCGGGATGGTGATTGGATGGACAAAGTCATCACTGCCCTCGCAAAGGTGGCACCCTCAGCATGACAAATCCTGTGCAACGGCCGCTGCAGAAGGGAACCGCACCACGATGAGCCCTTACATTCCGCTGCTGGGCATCATGGCCCTGGCGGCGTTCTTCCTGGCGATCTCGATCACGCTGAGCGCGTTCCTCGGGCCGCGGCGCTGGAACAAGATCAAGTACAGCTCCTACGAGTGCGGCATCGAGCCCACTCCGCAGCCGATCGGCGGCGGCCGGTTCCCGATCAAGTACTACATCATCGCGATGCTGTTCATCGTGTTCGACATCGAGACCATCTTCCTCTACCCGTGGGCGGTCACCTTCAAGCAGCTGGGCCTGTTCGCCCTGGTCGAGATGGTGCTGTTCATGGCGACGGTGTTCATCGCGTACGCCTACGTGTGGCGTCGCGGTGGCCTGGAGTGGGACTGACGGGAGTAAGAAGATATGGGCATTGAGGACAAGATCCCCCAGGGCGTGGTGCTGACCACGCTGGAGGGCGTGTTCGGCTGGATGCGGCAGGCGTCGCTGTGGCCGGCGACCTTCGGCCTGGCCTGCTGCGCCATCGAGATGATGACCTACGGCGCGCCGCGGTTCGACGCCGGCCGCTGGGGCCAGGAGGTGTTCCGCGCGTCGCCGCGGCAGGCCGACCTGATGATCATCTCCGGCCGGATCAGCCAGAAGATGGCGCCCGTGCTGCGGCAGGTCTACGACCAGATGCCCAACCCCAAGTGGGTGATGGCGATGGGCGTGTGCGCCTCCAGCGGCGGCATGTTCAACAACTACGCGATCGTGCAGGGCGGCGACCACCTGGTGCCCGTGGACGTGTACGTGCCCGGCTGCCCGCCCCGTCCGGACATGCTGATCGATGCGATGTTCAAGCTGAAGAAGGACATCGTGGCCAAGCGCCCGATGGCCCAGAACGAGCTCGATGCGTGGGAGGCCGCCGAGCAGGCCGCCCTGGTCGCGCCGGCCACCCACGAGATGAAGGGCCTGCTGCGATGAGCGACGACAAGCCCGCGACCGTCCCGGGCGAGGAGAAGACGATCAGCGAGAAGGTGACCGACCCCGAGGCGGCGCCCAAGGCGGGCGTCGAACGCGAGGACGCCCAGCCCGACCTCACCCCGGCCGTCCCCGAGGCCCCGCAGCAGGTCGCCACCCGCTCCGGCATGTGGAGCGAGGGCACCGGTGACACCTCCGGTTACAGCCGGATCGTGCGCGCGGTCGAGTGGCCCGCGGCCGCCGAGCCGCCGTTCGGCTCCTGGTACGACGACGTGCACGCCCGGGTGCTCGCGCTCGTCGAGGACCCCTTCATCAAGGTCGTCCTCGACCGTGGAGAGCTAACCTTCCACGTGCCCAGGGAGAAGCTGTCCGAGGTGATCCGGACGCTGCGCGACGACGCCCTGCTGCGGTTCGAGTTCTGCGCGTCCGTCTCC
>JBDHZJ010000140.1:0-6203 GCA_039811825.1 Propionicimonas sp. | reverse complement strand
CGTGCGGACGGGCCCGCTCACTGCTGCGTGTAGAACTCCAGCGCGATGTTGTCGGGATCCCGGAACGCGACCAGGTCGCCAATCCTGATGCTGCAACTCGTCGCGCGCTGTGCGTGGAAAGGCGAGGCTCGACCAGCGATACCCGATGGAGACCCGGCTATCCGCGTGGATAGGATCTAGTCCCGCTTCAGCGAAAGGTCTTGTGGTGACAGAGAAGAGAGGCCTTGAATCCCCGCTCGTGAAGATTGCGGCCGGGGTACTGGCCTTCCTGCTGAGCACCTACATTGCACTCGCGTTCGGGCTGCCCGGCGCGAGGATCGAATTCGAGAACGCGAACACGTTCATTCGTAGCTACCTCCAGACGGCTCCGCAGGACCCGGGAGCCGCGTACAACGGGATGACTACTGCCGAGTTCCAATCCCACGTCGGCTTTTCGGACTACGCCGACCTGTGGGGGGATGTCGAGGGTGCCGACGACGTCTATGTCGCGACCGTCGCCGATCGCCCGGACTCCTTTCGTACCTCCTGGGTATTCGTCGGTCATGACGGTCAGCGCTACACCTACAAGACCCAGGTCGTGTTGACCCTTCAATGCGCCGATCGATGGTCGCGGCTCATTGTCGATAGTCGGTGCCCGGTCGATTCGTTGCGAATCAACTCCAGTGAGAGCGAAACAGAAAGCGCGAATCCACCGAAGGAGGCCCCCGAACCGGCCAGGGATGCTGCTTCGGACCGGGCCAACGTGGGCAAGGCACCCAAGCGCTTCAGCCTTCCCGAGGGCCTCGCGACGGCGGAACCGCTCCTCATCCTGCGTCCCTGCGCCGGGGAGCCCGTTCGTGCGCTGCCGTCGCTGAAGCAGCGGCTGTGGAGCCGGGTCGGCGAGGAGAGCGGCGAGGAGCACGTCGTCCAGGTCGGTGCCATTCGGTTCGTGACGGAGGACGCAGCAACCGGGTTCATGGACGAGTTGAAGGAGCGCGCCCAGGACTGCGAGTACGACGAAGGCCCTGCGACGGGTGAGAGTCGGGTCGGTTCACACTCGTTCCCCGCGGGCGCGTGGGACGAGGCCTTGATGGCCACCTCGGAGAACCAGATGGCGGACGGAAGCCTGCCGCCCGATGGCCACTGGGGCGCGACGTTCTTCGCTGCCCGGAGCAAGGATCTCGTTGCGGTCACCTGGTCCAGGGGTCTCGGGTACACCGCCGCAAGCGAGGACTCCAGCGACCCCAACTACCTCTCGGCGGTGAGAAGCATCCGTTTCATCCTCAAGCAGCGATAGCCACCGGCTCAGCGGCCACCCCACCACGACTTCTTCGGCACGGTCAGCATCTCCGCGATCGGGGCCGGTACGCCCAGCTGCGCGGCGATCGCGGGCCACTGGGCGGTGAGGATCTCCCGGGCCACCGGCTCGGGGCGGACGCCGAGCGCCTTCACCACCCAGTCGTGCGGGACGGACGTCGTGCGCACCAGGACGGCGACCAGGTCCGGCAGGTCGGCATCCGACCAGCGTTCCAGCGCCCAGCCGACGGCCGCGGCGGGCAGGCTCTTCGACTCCAGCCGGGCGTCCAGGAAGGCGGCCGCCTTCGCCGGCTGCGTCCGCAGCAACTCCCGGGTTCCCGGCGAGAGCGTGTGGTCGCCGCGCAGGGACGCCTCGAACTCGGCCTCGGCCACCCCGCCCCAGCGAGTCGGGGACGCGACGAAGATGAACCCACGCCGCAGGTCGTCGATCTCCACGCTCTGCCCGAGCAGCGAGGCGAGGTCGGTCGCGTGGACGTGCACGCCACCGCCGCGCGCCTCCGCCTCCAGAGGTGGTACAACGTAGTTCGCGAAGGCGTCGGATCCGACGGCCTGCAGCACCCACGACTGCAGCGGGCCGCGTCCGCTCGCCGCACCGGTCTCGCCCAGCGCCCGCACGAGAGCGGCGACCAGGTCGGCGTGCTCGGGCCCGTCGGTGCGCAGCCGCGCGGCCAGGGCGTCCTCGACGTCGCCGTCGGCGAGCATCCGTCGCAGCACGTCGTCGCAGTGCGGGTGCGCGGCCAGCTTCGCCAGCACGGCGTCGAAGAACGGCGTGCCCAGCGCCTTCGCCAGGGTCGCCAGGTCGACGGACGCCAGGTCCGTGCGCTCCAGCGCCAGCAGCGCCTTCAGGTCGCCCAGCGAGCGGACGCGCAGGGCCGGCTGGCCGGTGCCCCCGTTCACCAACTGGTCCGCCAGCGGCAGGTACGCCTCGCTCGCCGGGGCCGACGCCGGCCGGTCCGGGTCGAGGTCCAGGTCGAGGGCGGCCCCGTTCGCGGAGAACGGGCTGACCAGCAGGCCGATCCCCGCCGTCCACGCGGACGCCGACGCCACGAACGTCGACACCGGCACGTCGCGGGCCAGCCCGATCGGCAGGTAGGCCAGCAGGGTCTGGATCGCGTCCACGCCCTGGTCCTGGTCGTGCGCCCCGACCAGGTACGGCCGGTCCTCGTTCAGGCACTGCAGCAGCCGGGCCAGCTCGGCCACGTCGTCGGGGTCCCGCGACACCCGGGGCCGTCGCACCGGACTCAGGCTCAGCGCCGGCAGGTCGGCCGGATGCGCGGACAACTCGTCCTCCAGCAGCACCCCGCGGTCGGCGAGCGCCCACAGGTCCCAAGCCGAGAGGCCCAGGCCCGCCCGGATCGCGTGCACCTGGTACTGCCCGGGCCGCCGGCTGGCCGTGGAGTAGGTCTTGGCCACCAGCAACGCCCCCGAGGCGTCCGGCCGGAACTCCAGGCACACCGGCGGCACGGTTCCCGCGGGGACGTTCGCCTCGTCGGAGAGGTAGCGCGCGGCCGCGCCGAGCCCGGCGAAGCTGTCCCGCGGCGGCAGCTCCCAGCCCGGTGACGCGGCCACGGGACCCATGCCGCTGACGCCGAGCAGGTTGGACGGCGACCAGGCGAGCACCAGTTGCTCGGCCGCGACCTCAGTCGGCATCGCGGTCTCCCACGATCCGCAGCGCCCACAGGATCGCGAGCAGCGGCTCGGTGACGTTCAGGGGACGGGCCGGCGCGAAGCGTCCCTCCGCGTCCGGGGCGCACCCCATCGCCGACACCGCGTGGACCGACCGGACGTCGGTAAGGGTGAACACGGCCTCGACTATGCCGCGTGCGCCGTAGCTTGTCAGCAGGTCGTACGGCAGGTCGCCCTGCGCGTCGAGTTTCTGCTGCATCCCCGAGTACAGGCCGCGGTCGAGCGCGAGCGATCCGAAGCTCCTCGCGCCGGTGCCCCGGGTGGTCAGCAGGGGAGTCAGCTCGTCGGCCTTGGCGAGCACCAGCGCCACCGGGAGGTCGCGCGCGGGGTGGCGTCCCTGGTAGCGCGGGTGCGCCCGCAGCACCCGCTCGAGGTTCGTCACGACCTGGTGCATCTGGCGCGGCCCGGCCGCCTCCGCGCCGGTCAGCGGATAGCCCGCCGGGAGGTCCGTGAGCGCCTTCGGCGTGACGAACACGATCGCCGCGTCGAGGGCGTGCAGGAACGGGTTGTGCTGGGCGAGCACCTGGGTGCTCTGCTGGTTCTCCCCGGACGCGTCGAAGAAGAGCAGGTTGGCCCGCTGCTCGCCGGCGACCATCCGCACGACCAGGGGACGCGTGGTCGCCTCGCCGATCAGCGGTTGGGTCGCCGCCGGAGCGAAGCCCTGTTCGAGCCGGCGGGCCATGTGCTGGTTGTAGTAGTCCTGCGACTCGTCATCGGCCAGCGTGCAGTGGATGCCGAGCCCGGACAGCCGGGCGTGGTCGACCACCTCGGAGACGAGCCGGCCGAGGTAGGTGGTCTTGGTGGTCTGCGGGGAGCCGATCAGGCCGATCACGATCGTCCGGGTCTCGGCGAAGTCCTCGGGCAGCTGGTGGCCCTTCGGGCAGTACCAGTTCGCGCCCAGCTCGAGCCGCTGCCGGGCGTTGGCGACCCTGCGGTTGTGCAGCCACTGCTGCGCGGCGGCAGGCAGCCGGGGGATCAGGTCGTCGACCGGGAGCGGGTTGCGCTGGGCGAGGACGGTGCCGGTGCGATCCCTCAGCACGAACTCGCGGGAGTCGTGGAACTCCGCGCACATGGGGCACAGGATCATTGCCAGTGCCTCGTCAGCACCAGCGACCAGAACAGCAGCATCACGAACATGAACACCGCCAGGGCGGACGCCCGGCCGCGGTACCGGTTCCAGCGGGCGACCCTGGACTGCCGCTCGCGCGCGGTCTGCTGCAACGCCCGGAACTCGTGGTTCACCACACCACCCCGATCAGCCACTGCAGCACCATCGCCGCGAACAGCGACACCACGGCGCCGCCGAGGTAGGCGGCCGACCGCACCAGTGCCGGCACGTGCTTGTCGCCGAACGGCCCGTCCGGCCCTGCGTAGCGCAGCGCGGTGCGCCACCACGGCTCGGCCACGGCGTAGTCGGCCGGATCGAGCACGACGGTGGCCGGCATCTCCGGGATCAGCGCGGTGGCGTGCTCGGAGAGCTGCTGGCGCAGGTCGGTGGCGCCCGGACGTCGCTCCGGCGCCCAGGCGAGAGCGGCCCGGACGGCTTCGCGCAGGGCCGGATCGGGGATGCAGTCGAGGTCGAGCACCTTCTGCGGGCCGTTCGCGCCCTCGCCCAGCGCGGCCAGCAGCACCGGGTCGAAACGTCCGTCGCAGTACGGGTGGTAGTCGCGGCGGAACATCGACACCACGGTGAGGCCCCAGCTGAACACGTCCGAGAGCGGGCCGATCCTGCGTCCGGGCCGGGGCAGCACCTGCTCGGGGCTGGCGAAGCTCGCGGTGGTCAGCATCGGCAGCGACGTGCTCGCGTCGGCGTCGCGGGACGACTCGAAGTCGATCAGCCAGGTGCGGGTGGGAGTGACGATCACGTTGCTCGGCTTGATGTCCAGGTGCGCCTCGCCGGACGTGTGCAGTTGCGCGATCTCGGCCAGCAGGTAGTCCGCGTACAGGCGCTTCAGTTCCGGGCCGGTGGACGCGTCGAGCCGGTTCATCGGCACGCCCTGGATGAACCTGCGGGCCACCCAGCGGTACCCGGCGTCCTCGCCGGCGGAGTGGAAGAGGTCCTCGGCGCGCGCCCAGGTCTTCTCCTCGGCCAGGCAGTTCTCCGCGATCGGGTCGACGCTGCGCTGGCCGCTGCCGGGGGTGGAGGTGATCCGTGCGACCTTCACGGTGAGCAGCACCGGGTCGCTGTTCGGCTGGCGTCCCGGTGCGACCCCGAAGAAGGGCAGGGGCTTGGCCGATTCGGCGAGCGTGACGTGCCCGGGCCGCAGCCGGCGCTTGATCGTGATGCCGTCCAGCCGTCGCGGGTCGCTCTCCAGCAGCTCGTACCCGATCTCCGGGCGGCTGTCGGTCACGAGGACGGTCTGCTCGGTCATGTCGTTTCAAATGTACGGGGGGCACCAAGGCGCCCGACTCCGGGGAATCCCCGGTCCGGCCCCGGTGCGCGCGGGCACGGAACGGGCGGGCCGGCGCAGCCGACCCGCCCGTCCCCGGAGTGCCTACCGGTGGTGGTGACCCTTCTTCAGGCTCTGCTTGGCCATCCACTGCCAGATGTGCAGGCCCTTGTCGGTGGTCGGGGCGTTGCGGGCAACGTAGATCCACGACCAGTGCGTCGGGTAGGTGACGCCGTCCCAGGTGACGTCGTCGTAGGCCGAGAGCAGCGCGCCCGGCACCGTGTCGGCGAGGTGCTGGCCATTGGCCTCGAACGGCACCGTGTCGTCGGTGATGGCCTGGACCACCCAGGTCGGCGTGGTCACCGCGGCGAGTTCGTCATCGGTGATCATCGTGGTGCCGCGGAACGCGATCGCCGGGCAGATCGGCACCTCGGCCGCGAAGAAGCCGGGGTTGTCGACGACGAGCCGCGGGGTCATGTAGCCGCCGTTGGAGGCGCCGACCACGTAAATGCGGCTGGTGTCGATCCGGTTGTGCTTCACGACGGTGTCGATCAGCTCCTTCAGCTTCGCCGAGTAGCCCATCTCCGGGTCGTTCAGCCAGTAGTCGGTGGCCTGCGGCGCGAGCACGTAGGCGCCACCGAAGATGGCCTGTGCCTTCGGGGTGATGAAGCCCAGCGCCCCGCGGTTGGCGATCAGCGGCAGGTCGTTGTCCTGGGCCTCGGCCCAGCCGCCCTCGCCGCCACCGTGCAGCCAAACGATCAGCGGACGCTTGCCGCGGCCGTTGGGATCGTAGAGCCGGTAGTTCAGGCCGGCGGCGGAGCCGAACCCGAA
>JBDHZJ010000139.1:0-6230 GCA_039811825.1 Propionicimonas sp. | reverse complement strand
CGGTTCCTTTCCGGTTCACCCGGCTGGGTGCCGGGATCTACACCTTGAGGCAGAGGGCGTCGAGGGCGTCAGCCTCGGTCTGCATCTTCTTGGTGTTCCGGTTCAGCGACTTCAGCCAGGCCAGGGTGGTCTTCTCCGAGCGAAGGGTCTTGATCGTGGCCTTGAGCGCCTTCAGCAGCTTGCCGGCCTGGGCCTTCACCGACTTGTTCGTCAGGTCCGGAGTGATCTTCGCCAGGACCTTGCGGAAGGACTCGACCGCAGTCGCCTGGGCCTTGCTGTTCCTGGCCTTGGCCACGTCCGAATCGAGTGCGCCCAGCGCGTCCGAGAACTCGCGGTTGTCATAGATGGCCGAGCACGCCTGCGCCAGCGACTGCTTCCCCGAGGCTGGGGTGGCGGTCTGTCCGGACGGGCCCATCAACGGGGCGAGGAGGGGGAGTGCGGAGCACCCGGTGAGCAGGAGGAGGCTCGCCATGAGGCTGGCGACGGCCCGGATCACGGGACGCATGGCCGCCTCACGACCACGTGCAGAGGTCGGCGAGCTTCTTGAGCTGCTTCTCCGCTGTCGCGGCATCGTCGAGCACGGCGCTCCGGTTCTTCGCGGTCGGCTTGAAGCGCCGGGCCTCGGCCGCGAAATTGCGCAGCGCGATGGTGGTCATCTCGGTCTGCACCTTCACCTTCTGGTTCTCCACCTTCCTGGTGGCGGCTTCCAGCGGCGTCGCGAGCGAGTCGAGGGCCTTGCCGAGCTCCTTGCCCGTCCGCGCGTTCTTGGCGTCCTGGCTGAACGAGATGACGGCGTTGATCACCTTGGGCGTCCCGAAGCTGGCGCAGGCGTCGGCGACCGACTGCTCGGGCGGCGAGACGGCGGCTTTGAGCACGGAGCATCCGGAAAGGAGCACGGAGCTGGCGACGAGGCCGACCAGGGCGCGGCTCGTGAAGGGCATGTGGCTTCTTCCGGGGTGGTGACGGGATCACTCCCAACGTAGCCGCGCGGCGGGCGCCGCACAGGACCCCTTTCGAGTGACAGATCCAGCCGTCCCCGGGCCTGTGTCGCGATCCGACCACGCGCCTCGTCCCAACCCGCTCCGTGGTCACGCGCAGGGCGTTCCGTGGCCTGATCACGTCAAGCGGTGGAGGGTCGCGGTCCGGGCGACCTCCGCAGGCTCGGGTCGACAGGCCGCGCCGACCGACTGCGGGGTGTCGCGATCCACGCGCCCGAGCCCCGACGCGTGACGGGAGTGCCGGGTGTGACGCGGATCTTGGCCTGATCGCGACACGGGTCAGCAGGCGGCCTCGACCAGCTCGGGGGCGGCGTCCGGCTCGGGCAGGGGCACCTGCACCCAGGGCAGGAACAGCTGGACCAGCGGCCCGATCGCCAGCGCGTAGAGCAGCGTGCCGATGCCCACCACGCCGCCGAGCAGCCAGCCGGTGCCGAGCACGGTGAGCTCGATCGCCGTCCGCACCAGCCGGATGCTGAGCCCGGTGCGCGCGGAGAGGGCGACCCACAGCCCGTCCCTGGGGCCGGTGCCGAGGCGTGCCCCGACGTACAGGGCGCCCGCGAGCCCGTTGGCGACCACCCCGCCGACCAGCAGGGCGGTGCGCTCGATCGAGCCGTCGGCCACGGGGATGACCGCGAGGCCGACGTCCGCGGCGATTCCGATCAGGACCACGTTGGGCAGCGTGCCGATGCCGGGCCTGTGCCGCAGCGGGATCCAGAGCAGGAGCACGACCGCACCCACGCCCATCGTGACCTGGCCGAAGCTGAACGGCAGGTGGTTCGCCAGGCCCTGGTGGAGCACGTCCCAGGGGTCGAGGCCGAGTTGGCTCCGCACCAGCATGGCCATCGACCAGCCGTACAGCACGAGGCCGACGAACAGCTGGCTGAGCCGGCGGACGGGGCGGACGCGGAGTGGCATGGTTCGATCCTCGGGGATGAATGGCCTTCTCCGAAATAGCCAATTGTGCAATAGTGGACTGGTGAGCGTGTACCAACGATCGGGGTCGGTCGCCACCGTGCCCTACGGCGACCTGCTGCCGCTCCCCGAAGAACAGCCCGCCTACCTCGGTCTGGCCCACGCCCTGCGCGGCATGGTGATGGACGGACGACTCGCCGTCGGCGCTCGCCTGCCCAGCGAGCGGCACCTGGCCCTCGAACTGGGGCTCAGCCGCACCACGATCACCCGGGCCTACGGCGAACTGGTCGAGTCCGGCTGGGCCAGGGCGCGACAGGGCTCCGGGACCACGATCCACATCCCCGGCGGGGAGCGCAGCCCGTCCCTGCCGCTGGTGCCGGGCGTCCGCGGCGACGACCTGGACCTGTCCTCGGCGGCCGGCCCGGCACCGTCCGGGACGGCGGCTCTCGTGGCCAGGGCGCTGGACTGGCTGCCGTCCGTGCTCGGCAGCGCCGGCTACGAACCGTTCGGTGCCGAGCACCTGCGCCGTCGGATCGCGGACGCCTACGTCGCGCGGGGGGTACCGACCGACCCCGACCAGGTCGTCGTCACACCGGGGGCGCTCGCCGCGCTGTCGATCGCCCTGCACGCGCTGCTGGCCCCCGGCGAGCGGGTACTGGTCGACTCACCCACCTACCCGGGTGTGCTCGGCGCGGTGGCGGCCGTCCGGGCCCGGCCCACCTCGATCGCCCTGCAGGACCACTGGGACCTGGCCGGCTGGGCGGCCGCCACGCGCCGGGTCCGGCCGCGGGCCGCGTACCTGATCCCCGACTTCCACAACCCGACCGGCCTGCTCATGGACGCCGACGAGCGCGTCCGGCTGGCCCGGCTGCTCCAGGACGCCGGCGTGGTCGCGATCGCCGACGAGACCCCGGCCGAGCTCGGGTTCGGCGAGGTGCCGGTGCCGGCCCCGTGGGCGGCCACCGACCCCCGTGCGATCACGGTCGGGTCGCTGTCGAAGGTGCTGTGGGGCGGAGTACGGATCGGGTGGCTGCGCTGCCCGCCGGAGTTGCTGGACGCGTTGCGCACCCGCGCGCTGCAACTGACCATGGGCGCGTCCGTGTTCGACCAGCTGATCGCCACCACCTACCTCGAGGAGCCGGACGCGATCCGCGCCGAGGTCGCCACGCGGCTGCGGGACGCGCGCGACCTGTGGCGCACCGAGCTCGCCGAGCGGCTGCCCGAGTGGCGGGTGAACCGTCCCGACGGCGGGCTGGCGCTGTGGGTGGAGCTGCCGCGGCGCGCGGCGTCCGACCTCGCGGTGGCCGCTGCGGCGCACCAGCTGATGGTGACCCCCGGACCGGCGTTCTCCGCCGACCGCACCCACGCCAACCGGGTGCGCCTGCCGCTCACCCTGCCGCTCGCCGCGATCCCCGAGGCCGCCGAACGGCTCGCGGCCGCCTGGGCGGCTGCGGGTCGCGGCGCCACGGGCTCGGGCACCATCCCCCCGGTTCCACTCTGATCGTCGGGCTTCGCCCTCAGCGGGCCAGCGACCGCACCGTCCCCACCGTGTCGGCGTCGCTCGCGGCCTTGTCCTCGCGGTAGCGCAGCACCCGGGCGAACCGCAGCGCCATGCCGCCGGGGTAGCGGGTGGACCGCTGCACGCCGTCGAAGGCGACCTCGACGACCTGCTCGGGACGCAGGAACACGACGTGGCCCTCCCGGTGGGTCTCCAGGGCGAGGAAGCGCCCGGTCTGCCAGGCGAGCATCTCGTCGGTCATGCCCTTGAAGGTCTTGCCCAGCATCACGAACTCCCCGGACGCCGGGTCGCGCGCGCCGAGGTGGATGTTGGACAGCCACCCGCGACGGCGTCCGCTGCCCCACTCCACCGCGAGCACCACCAGGTCGAGGGTGTGCACCGGCTTCACCTTCACCCAGGCCGCGCCGCGCCGGCCGGCCGCGTAGCCCGCGTCGAGCGCCTTGATCACCACGCCCTCGTGCCCTGCGGCGAGCACGTGGTTCGAGAACGCCGCTGCCTCGGCGGCGTCCGCCGTGACCAGGCGCGCCACCCGCAGCCCGGGCGGCACCAGCCCGGCCAACCGCTCCGCGCGCACCGAGGTGGGCTCGTCGACCAGGTCGAGGTCGTCGGAGTGCAGCAGGTCGAAGAAGAACGGGCGCAGCTCGTGGCCGGTCGACGCGGTGTCCTGGAACAGCATCGGCCGCCCGTCCGGACGCAGCGCGAGGGCCTCCCCGTCCAGCACCAGGCGCTGCGCGGGCAGGCCGGCGACCGCGGCGACCACACCGGGCAGGCGGGCGGTGATGTCGTCGAGGCTGCGGCTGTAGACCGCGATGTCGTCGCCGTCGCGGTGCACCTGGATGCGGATGCCGTCGAGCTTCGCCTCCACCGCCACCGGGCCGTCGAACCGCTCGAACGCCTCGGCGATCGTGGGCGCGCTCGAGGCCAGCATGGGCAGCACCGGGCGTCCGACCTGCAGGGTGATCGCGGCCAGCGCCGGCTCGCCGCCGGTCTTCGCGGCCACCGCCACCACCGGGATCGAGCCCGCGAACATGGCCGCACGGCGCGCCGCGTCCACCCCGACGGAGAAGGCGGCCGCGATCGCGGGCAGCAGCAGGCCCTCCAGGGCGCCCTGCCGGGTCTCGCCGGTGACCAGCCCGGCCAGGAACGCCTGCTCGGGCGCGGTGGCGGCGCCCATCAGCTCGGCGAGCAGGCCCTGCCGTGCGCCCTGCGAGCCGGCGCCGGACAGCATCGCCAGCTCGGCGAAGGCCTCGTCCACCCCGGTGATGGTGAGCGACGGTGCGTCCGCCGGGTCGGGGCGGGTCGCCAGCGAGCGCCAGCCCACCCCGGTGCGCCGCTGTCGCAGCGACCCGGACAGGTAGTGGGCGACGATCTCGAGTTCGTCCGCCCCGGCAGCGGCCAGGGTCTCGGCGAGCGCGGCGACCTTGGCCGTGCGCGAACGCGTGGCGGCCACCCGCGCGGACGCCTGCACCACCTCGTCGAAGAGCATGACTCCACTATGGGCGGTGGCACCGACATTGGGAACGCTGCGGGTGCGCGGGGCTATCTTCACGACATGGAATCCGTCCACGCCCGCGCCTGGCGCCCGGGTTGGCCGTGCCCGGTGGGGCAGGTGTGGGGCACGTTCAAGCGCGGCCTCGCCGACCCCACCTACCGGGTGCAGGACGGACGCCACTGGCGCGCGCTGAACACCCCCGAGGGCGTGGCGACGCTGGCCGTCCGTCCGCTCGACGGGGACGGCGTGGTCGGCGTCGAGGCGTGGGGCCCGGGGGCGGAGTGGGCGCTCGAGGCGGCGCCGACGCTGCTCGGGGCCGCGGACGACCCGTCCGGGTTCCGCGGACTGCATCCCGTGGTGGCCGACCTGCACCGGCGCTGGCCGCACTGGCGGCTGGCGCGCACGGCCAGCGTATGGGACGCCCTCGTCCCGGTGGTGATCGAGCAGAAGGTGACCGGGCAGGAGGCCACCTTCGGCATCCGCGCGCTGCTCGCCCGCCACGGCCAGCCGGCCCCCGGGCCCGGCGCGGCGCTCGGGCTGCGGGCGTTCCCGACCCCCGAGGCGGTGCGGCTGGTCCCGTCCTGGGAGTGGCTGGCGATGCACATCGACCCGGCCCGCTCGCGCACGCTCGTCGGGGCGGCGAGGGTGGCCGGCAGTCTCGAGCGCGTGCTGCCGTCCGACCCGGCCGGGGCGGACGCACGGCTGCGCAGCCTGCCCGGCGTCGGCGTGTGGACCAGCGCCGAGGTGCGCGCCCGGGCGCTCGGCGACGCGGACGCGGTGAGCTTCGGCGACTACAACATCGCCCGCGACATCGGCTGGGCGCTGCTCGGCGAACCGCTCGACGACGCCGGCCTCGCCGAACTGCTGGAGCCGTACCGTCCGCACCGCCTCCGCGTCCAGCGCCTGGTCGGCCTGGCCCGGATCGCCCCGCCGCGCCGCGGCCCCCGGCTGGCCCCCCGCACCCACCTGCCCTGACCGGACCGAGTCGGGGACGGTTCCTATCTCAGTCCATTCTCAGGTGGACCGAGATAGGAACCGTCCCCAACTCGGTCCACCCGGCGAAGTGACGCGAGTCGGGGACGGTTCCAGTTCCGCGTCGGTCGGGTGGGGCGACGCGGAATGAGAACCGTCCCCATTCCGCGTCGCCGACAACCCGGCCCTTTCACGGACGCCGGACGGCGCTTAGGCTGGCCGGGGACCCGTGGAGGCAGGCAATGACGCAGGTGGAGGGCCGCGAGCGGGCGTCGGTGGACGACGCGCTGGCCGCGGTCGCCGACGATCTGGCCGGTGAGTTCCGGCTGCAACCGCT
>JBDHZJ010000138.1:0-6232 GCA_039811825.1 Propionicimonas sp. | reverse complement strand
GCCTCCAGCGGCTGGACGAGGATGCGATCCTCGAGCGGCTTGATCGTGACTGCCACGTCAAAACCCTTTCGTTCGGTTGGGCGTGAAGCGCCCTGGGTTGGTCAGGTGTCGAGCCTCGGCGTCGTCGCGGTGCCGCCGGAGGCTGATTGGCACCCTCAGGGTGAGAGTGCTAAAGCGAATCTATCGCGCGCTTAGCACTCGATCAAGCCGAGTGCCAACGACTCGGGACGGCCCAGGCCCTATCGTTGGGGAATGGACGCGGGCAGCACCGACTGGGCGGCGCACACCATCTGGTGGCACGTGTACCCGCTCGGCTTCGTGGGCGCCGAACGGGAGACCAGCCACCGCGGCCACCACCGGCTGCCGCACCTGTCGAAGTGGCTCGACTACGTGATCGAACTCGGCGCGAACGGGCTGCTGCTGGCGCCGGTGTTCGCGTCCGCCAGCCACGGCTACGACACCACCGACCACTTCCGGATCGACCCGCGGCTGGGCGACAAGGCCGACTTCGACCAGGTGGTCGCCGAATGCCATTCCCGCGGCATCCGGGTGTGCCTGGACGGGGTGTTCAACCACCTGGCCGCGAGCCACCCGATCGTCCAGCGGGCGTTCTCCGCCGGGCCGGGCACCGAGGACGGCCGCTGGATCCGCTGGGTCGGTGAGTACCCGCGGTACTTCGAGGGCCACAAGGCACTGGTGGAACTCGACCTGGCCCAGCCGGTGGTCGCCGACTACGTCGCCGGCGTGATGAACCACTGGCTCGCGCGCGGCGTCGACGCGTGGCGGCTGGACGCCGCCTACGCCCAGGGCGCCGGGGTGTGGGCGCCGATCCTGCACGCGGTCAAGGCCGAGCACCCCGACAGCTGGGTGTTCGCCGAGGTGATCCACGGCGACTACGCGGACTTCGCCGCCGCGTCCGGCGTGGACAGCGTCACCCAGTACGAGCTGTGGCACGCGATCTGGGACTCACTGCTGAACGCCAACTTCTTCTCCCTCGAATGGACGCTGGGCCGGCACCGGCGCTTCTGCGAGACCTTCCGCCCCCAGACCTTCATCGGCAACCACGACGTGACCCGGATCGCGAGCCGGCTCACCGACCCGCGGCACCTGCCGCTGGCCGCCGCGCTGCTGCTCCTGCTGCCGGGCATCCCGTCGATCTACGCGGGCGACGAGCAGGGCTTCACCGGCGAGAAGGAGGAGCACCGGCGCGGCGACGACGCGGTGCGTCCGCCGTTCCCGGACACCCCGGACGGGCTGCTGCCGTTCGGGCGCGACCTGTTCGCCACCTACCGCGAGCTGATCGGGATCCGGCGGCGGCACCCGTGGCTGGTCGACGCCGACGTGACCACGGCGGACGTGACCGAAACCTCGATCGCGATCCACCTGGCCGGCGCGGACGACGAGCGGCTCACGCTGCGGCTGAACATCGGCGAGGAGCCCGTGGCCGGGGTCGAGCCGCACTCCTGGCAGCTCAGCTGAGCCGTTCCACGACCAGCGCCCGTGCCCCGACCGGCGTAGGTGTGAGCACGAGTGTGGCGGACGCCTTCCCGGCGGGCTTCAACCGGCGGCGCAGTGCCGCCGGGTCGACGTCGAGGCCGCGGACCTTGATCTCGAGCGTGCCGACGCCGTGCTCGCGCACCCAGCGGCGCAGCGCCCGCTCGTCGTGGTCGAGTTCCTCGCGGACCGCGAACGCGGTGCCGAACGGGGTGTCCGCGAGGGTGTCGGCGAACAGGTAGCCGATGCCGGCCTGCGGTACCCGGGCGTCCAGCCGTTCGGCCAGGACGCCGGTGCCGCCGGCACGGATCACGGCCGGGTCGGGTTCGTAGAGGAACGCCCCGACCGGGCCGACCGGCGGGTCGCGCCGCTCCCCCGCGTCCAGGTGGTCGCCGGACGGGAGCAGCACGGCCGTCCGCGACCCGGGCGGCCAGGACCCCGACCAGAGCGAGGCCTCGACGAGGTCGCCGCGGTGGCTCACCCACGTGGTGGCCACACCGTCGGGGATGAACGCGGACGGCAGCCCCGGTGCGGCCTTCACACAGCCGATCCGCCCCTGCAGCAGCCCGGTGACGAACTCCCAGGGCGGCGAGAAGTCGCCCACCCGCCAGGTGCGGCCCGCCGCCGTCCGCCGGGCCGGGTCGGCGAACACCGCCGCGCCGCCGGCCAGCAGCCCGGGGGCGAGCTCCACGGCGTCCCCGCAGACCACCCGGGCAGCCTGCCCCAGGTTCGCCTGCGCGAGCACGGCCGTCGCCGGGTCGGCCTCGACCGCGGTCACCGCGAGGCCGGCGTCGAGGAAGGCGAGCGCGTCCGCGCCGATGCCGCAACCCAGGTCGACGACCTCGCGGGCGCCCGCCTCGAAGAAGCGGGCCGCACGCCAGCGGGCCACGTCGGCCCGGGTGGCCTGCTCGAGGCCGTCGGGGGTGAGGAAGAGGGTGGCCGCCCGCTCCCCGAACTTCGCCCCCGCCCGCCGCCGCAACGCCACCTGGCTGAGCACCGCGGCCGCCTGGTCGGCGGGCCAGCGCCGGCGCAGTGCGGTCGCCGCGGCCAGCGACCCCGGATCGGGCTGAGCGGACGCCTCGGCGAGCGCGGGTTCGGCGTCGGCCGAGACCAGCCAGCGCGCGAGTTCTGCGTCCACGACCCCAAACTAGCGGGACCCCTATGATCAGGCGCATGAAGGTGATGTCGAAGGTCAGCGTCGTCGTCGGCCTGCTGCTGGTCCTGGTCGGTCTGGTCGGCGCGATCTGGGCGGGCTGGCTCTCCTACCGCCAGTGGCTCGCCCTGGACGCACTGCGCAGCGCGGACGTGCAGTCGGCCGGACTGCCGCTCCTGATCGGCGCGGCCGGCCTGCTGGTCGGCGGCTTCTTCACCGGCCTCGGCCTCGGCCGCCCGCGCAAGGAACTGGCGCAGACCCTGCCGCCGGCCGACAGCTGAGGCGGCTCAGAACGCGGGGGTCGACTGGGCGAACATGACGAGCGCGACCGCCACGGCAAGGACGTCCACCACGACCAGCACGATCGTCATGAGCCCGCGCTCGGACCGCAGCACCCGCCAGGCGACGCCGGCGGAGGCGAGCGCCGCCGCCGTCCAGGCCACCGCGGCCAGCACGTACGGCGTGAAGACCATCGAGCGCTCGATCAGCCCGTTCGGGCCCGGCACCACGTAGGTGAGGCGCGCCGCGAAGGCGGCGACGAACCCGGCCGCCAGCTGCACCAACCCGACCAGGGCCAGTCCGATCGCCACCATGCGTGAACCCACCGTCCCAGCCAAGCAGGAACGACGGGCAGGCACCAGACGCTGCGCTGAACATCAGCGCATCATTCGATGTGATGCTATGATGCGCGGATGCGAACGACCGTGACTCTGGATCCGGACGTGGCGGCTCTGGTCAGGCGATCGATGCAGCAACGCTCGATCGGCTTCAAGGAAGCCGTCAATGACGGCCTGCGCGCCGGGCTCGGCGGCGGACCGGCACGAGCCGACATCGCCTTTCCGACGTTCGACATGGGCACACCGATGATCGACCTCACGCGGGCGAATCAGGTGGCCGAGGCGCTCGAGGACGAGGCGCTGACCCACCGGCTGGCCGAGGGGCGATGAGGTGTACGTCGTCGACACCAATGTGCTCATCTACGCGGTCAACACCGCCGCTCCGCAGCATCCGGCGGCCCACGGCTGGTTGACCTCGGCGCTGTCGCAGGGCCAGACCGTCGGACTGCCCTGGGTCAGCGTGCTGGGGTTCGTCCGGCTCACCACGAACCCGCGGATCATGCCGCAACCGATCAGCGTCCCGGATGCACTCGCCGCGGTCGCCGTCTGGACGTCCCGGCCCAACGCCGTGCTGCTGGAGCCGGGGCCCCGCCATCTGGTGCTGCTCGGCGAACTGCTGGGTGCTGCAGGAACGGGCGGCAACCTCACCACGGATGCCCACATCGCCGCCCTTGCCCTGGAGAACCGCTGCCCAGTGGCGACGTTCGACCGCGGGATCGCGCGGTTCGGCGTCGACGTGGCCATTCCCGGACAGCACTGAACCCGAGCAGGCGCGGCTACCGCTCAGAACATGGTCCAGTGGGACAACGCCCGGAGCAGCCAGATCACCAGCGCAACCATGACCACGCTCTGGAGCACCACGGCCGCCATCACCCCGATGCCCGTGCGACGGGTTCGCGGGATGACGGTGAGCACGATGCCCATCAGGCCCGCGCCCGCGAGGACCAGGATGGGATCGATGGTCCCGTACCCCAGCAGCAGTGCCAGGGGCCCCGCGGAGTCCTGCGGCGGCCCGTAGTTCACGACAAGGTGGATCCCCCAGCGGCAGCCATCGGCAGCAGCCCGAGGAACACGCCCAGCCACACCGAACCCCGGCGCTCCCGGACGGGGGCCGCCGGCTCCGCGCTCTGCTCCGGGCCAGTGACTTCGGTCATCGGATGCTCCTCCTCCTCAGCCCAGCCAGCGCTGGATCGTGAAGAACAGCCCCCACGCGCCGGCCGCGGCGAGCAGGAACAGGTAGCCGAGCACCAGACGCGTGTCGCGCAGGTAGCACCTCGACCGCGTCAGCCCGGCCTGCCGCGCCTTCCAGTAGCCCGCGAAGCCGACCCCGGCGAACACCACCACGGCCAGGGGCCCGAACAGCCAGCCCAGCAGCGAGATGGTGGCGAAGATGCACAGCCGCAACGGGTCGAACGGCTTCTCCGCCTCGGCGGCCGGGGCGTCCGCTCCCGCTTCCGGCACGAAGGACGACGGCGAGGGTCCCTTCGCGATCCGGGACGCTGCCTGCTCGGGGGTTTCACTCATGACTCCTCCTCGTGACCTCGACCGGGACGGCCCTTCGTGACGCCTCGCTGGCGCTCGGCTCCTCAGGGACCGTGTGGACAATGTGGCCCTTCGCGGTGCTCACCCGCTGGCGGGCCAGCGGGCCCCACGCCTGTACGGCGCAGAACGGCGCGCACTGCGGGGCGCCGTCGTCACCGACCGTGCCGACGTGGACACAGCACTGGACCAGCCGCTCCTCCAGCATCGTGGAGATGTCCTGGAACGGCTTCACCGTGATCCGTTTCACCCGCTCGCCGAGCAGGGCGCGCATCCGGTCCTCCTGGCCGGGTAGCTTCCCCGTGGCCAGCGTGGCCAGGGTGGAGATGCCCAGGTCGCACTGGGTGCAGATGTTCTGCCACAGCTGCCCGGTGCGCGGGTTGGTCAATGTCGCCTGCTCGCTGAGCAGGTCGAGCATCGAGTTCTTCATCAGTTCCCGCAGCTGCCGGGGCAGGTCCCGGTCGGCCACCCGGTTGGCGAGGTGCTCGGGGTCGAGCTCGAGCCAGCGCATCAGTTCGTCGTGGCCGACCAGCGCGGTGAGTGAGCGCCACACGCCGGCGTCGTCCTTGAGCAGGTAGCCCACCGACGAGCAGTGCGGGTGCGAGCACGGCAGCGCGGTCAGGTCGTGCCACTGCACCACGTCGCCGGTCTGCGGGCCGAGCCGGGCCAGCACGCCGGTGTGGGTGAGCCGGTCCATCGGGTCGATACCGTGGTTGCGTCCCGACCCGAACACCGGCTGGATCGCCACCCCGCCGATGAACGGCGTCGCGAGCGCCTTCTGCACGACCGCGCCGATGTCGCCGTCGTTCACGCCGAGCGCGGCGGTCATCACCAGCGTGGTGAAGATGCCGGCCTCGCTGAGCCGGGCGATCGCCGCCTCCTTGAACCGGGTCAGGTCGGCGCCCCGGTGGAAGGTGGACGCCTCGGCCGAGGGCCCGTCGTACTGCAGGTACACCTCGAGCCGTTCCCGGTGGCTCTTCAGCAGGGCGAGCAGGTCGTCGTCCTGGGCGAGCAGCAGACCGTTGGTGTTCACCATGATCCGCACGATCGGCCGCTCGACCAGCTCGGCCAGCAGCTCGGCGAGCTGCGGGTAGAGCGTCGGCTCGCCGCCCGACAGCATCAGCACGTCGATCCGGTTCTCCTCGCGGGAGAGCCGGGCGTCCACATTCGCGAGCACGTCCTCGAGCGGCGCCACCCCGGTCAGCGCGGGCCCGGACGCCGTGAAGCACGTCGGGCACTTCAGGTTGCAGTGCTCGGTGATGTCCTCGATCAGGATGCAGGTGTGCTGGGTGTGGAACGCCGGCAGGCCGTAGGCGAACGCCTCGGGCATGGGGAGGAAGTTGCCGGCCCGGTCGGGCACGTGCACCTTCGTGGGCGCCTGCCACTGCTCCAGGTAGCGCAGGATGTGCGGGTTCTCGTCGTAGAGCGT
>JBDHZJ010000137.1:0-6267 GCA_039811825.1 Propionicimonas sp. | reverse complement strand
GGTGCCACCGCCGGCATCGGGGCCGCCTTCGCCCGCGCGCTCGCCGCCCGCGGCGACGACCTCGTCCTGGTCGCCCGTGACACCGACCGGCTCGCCGAGGCCGCGGCCCGGCTCAGCGAGGAGCACGGCGTCGCGGTGGAGACGATCCGGGCCGACCTGTCCGTCCACGACGACGTCCTCGCGGTCGCGGAGCGGCTCGAGGACGCGGACCGGCCGGTCGACCTGCTGGTGAACAACGCCGGCTTCGGCCTGCACCACAAGCTGCTCGACCCCGACGTCGACCGCCACGAGTACGCCATCCAGGTGATGTGCGTGGCCGTGCTGGTCCTGGGCGGGGCGGCCGGTCGCGCCATGCGGGCCCGCGGCCACGGCCGGATCATCAACCTCGCCTCACTGGCGGCCTGGCTCACCAACGGCAACTACTCCGCGGTGAAGTCGTGGGTGCGGGTGTACTCCGAGGGCCTCGCCAACGAACTGCACGGCAGCGGGGTCACGGTGACCGCGCTGTGCCCGGGCTGGGTGCGCACCGAGTTCCACGAGCGCGCGGGCATCCGCACCTCGGCGATCCCCGACTGGGTGTGGGTGGACGCCGACCGCTGCGTCGCCGAGGCCCTCGACGACGCGGGGAAGGGGCGGGTCGTCTCGATACCCACCCGGCGCTGGAAGGTGGCCCGGTTCGTGGCCGACCTGGTGCCGCGCAGTGCCGTGCGCTGGGCGTCCCGGCTGCTCAGCGCGAGCCGCGACTGAGTCCGGGAGCCGCCGTTCCGCGTCGGACGCGGCCGTTCCGCGTCGGGCGCCGCCGTCCCGCACCGCGAGCCTCCGCCCGCGTCGAGGCCACCGTCCGGACAAGGGCGCTCGACCGCGAACAGGGGCTCTCGACGGGCCTGAATCCCCGACGGGTATCGGGACCACCGACGGGGAGGGGTGACCACTCGCCGCTGGTTGCGCCACAATGGCGGAATCCATACCGAGAGGAATCGGGTGAGCGAACCGAAGCTGAACAGGTACACCTCGGCGGCACCGGGCACCGCGCGGTTCGTCGCGCAGCACCTGGTCATGAAGCCGTACATCTGGTCGGCGCTGTCCGTGCACGAGCACGGCGTTCGCAACCTGGCCGACCTGAAGCCGCCCTTCGTCGTGATCGCCAACCACTCCAGCCACCTCGACGCGCCCCTGATCTACGGCGCGCTGCCGCGCCGGCTCTCCCGGAACCTCGCCGCGGCCACGGCCGGCGACTACTTCTTCAACAACTGGTACAAGGCGCTGCCGACGCAGCTGTTCTTCAACTCGTTCCCCGTGCAGCGGCAGGGCCAGGCCAACCGCACCGGGCACCGCGGACTGGCCGCCCGGCTCGTGAACGACGGCGTGCCGATCCTGATCTTCCCGGAGGGCACCCGGTCGCGAACCGGCGCGATGGCGAACTTCACCCCGGGCGCCGCCGCCCTGAGCATCTCCCGCAACGTGCCCGTGCTGCCGATCGCGCTGGTCGGTGCCTACGCCGCCATGCCGTACGGCGCGAACGTGCCGGTGCCGGGTCGTCCGCACGTCCACGTGGTGTTCGGACGCCCGCTGCGCGCCGCCCCCGGTGAGATCGCCCACCAGTTCTCCGAGCGCCTGCACCGCTACGTCGTCGAGATGCACGACACGACCGCCCGCGCCTACGGAATGCCCACGCAGGCAGACTTCGCCCGCGCGGTCGCCCTGCGTGCCGCGGCGGCCCAGGCCGAGCGCGCCGCCGCCGCCCTGCAGGCAGAGAAGGTCACCGGCGTCACCGCGCTGGCACCGCCCGAGGCGGACCCGGAGCCGGCCGGGCCTCGGGAGCAGGTCGTCGTCCAGCCACTGGCCCCGCCGGACCCGGTGCCTCCGCTGGATCCGCCGGACGCGGCCGCCGTCCTCCCGCTCGAGCCCCCGGACCCGGTCGCGGTCGTGCCGCTGGAACCGCCGGAGCCCATCGAGTCCGAGAGCCCCGCCTGACGCCACCGTCCTCGACCTCGCGCGACGCGGTGCCGCGTAGCGTCGCGGCCCTGGCGTGGCGTCGCCGTCCCGGCTCAGCCGGCGGCGAGCACCGCGGCCAGGCTCGTCGTACGCCGCCGGGCGACCGCGACCGCACTCGCGACGAGGGCGAGCAGCAGCCAGCCGACCAGCACGAACAGGGAGACGGCCGCTCCGCTCGACTCGGTGACGACCGCGCGGATCGCGTCCAGCGCCGGCGTCAACGGAGAGAAGGGACGCAGCGCCGCGAACAGCGCGGGCGCGGCCCCCACCAGCGCGGACGCCGTGGTCAGCACCGCGAACAGCACCGAGATCAGCCGTCCGAGGCCGCCCAGCCAGGCCACCAGCGCGTGGTTGATCACCACGAACGTGGCGCCGGCCAGCAGCAGCACGCCGGTCACGGCCAGCCACTTCTGCGGCGAGAGGTCCAGGCCGAACTGCGCGAGCCCGGCGACCACCAGCGCCTGCACACCCACCACGACCAGGCCGGGCAGCAGCGAGCGTCCGATCAGCACCGCGGTCGGATCGGCGGAGTTCAGCAGGCCGGCCGGGATCGCCTTCACCACCGAGTAGGTGGCCAGGGCCCCGAGCCACAGCGCGAGCACCAGCACCAGGCTGATCCAGCCCACGTTCGGGTCGGCGAGGCCGGAGAGCGTGGACGTGTCCACCGGCGCGGCGACCGCCGTGGACAGGTTCTCCCTGTCGGACTTGGTGTAGTGCGGCAGCTGGTCCTTGCCGTCCGCGATCCCGTCCGCCATCTCACGCATGCCGTCGGCGAGGTCCTGGCTGCCGGACGATGCGGTGTACAGCCCTGCGCTGAGCTCGTCGGTGCCCGCGGCGAGCTGGCTCGCACCGTCCGCGGACTTCGCGATGCCGTTCACCAGCGCCGGCATGCCGTCGGCCAGCTCGTCGGTGCCCGCGGCGAGCTTGTTGCCGCCCTTGATCAGCTTCTTCAACTGCTTGGTGGTGGACTTCACGTCCGGCAGCGAGCTCGAGACCTGGCTGGACAGCTGGGACAGGCCCCCCGCGACGGCTGCCGAGCCGCTGAGCAGGCTCTGCCCCGTGTTCGGGTCGCTCTGGTCGAGACCGTCGGCGGCGCCGTTGAGCGCCTGCTGGGTCGCGGTCATCAAGGCGATGCAGACCTGTGCGCCCGTGACCAGTTCCGCGGGCGTGTTGCCGGTGTCGACGGTGGGGCACACCTGGCCAACCGTGCCGCGCAGCGCGGCCTCGCTCACCGCGCCTTGGCTGTACCCGGCCAGCGCCTGGGTCACGGCCGTCGCGCCCTGGCCGGCCTGGGCGGCGCCGGTCTGCAGCCCCTGCTGGTAGGTGGACAACCCGGACGCGATGCCGGTCGCGCCCTGGCTCAGCTGCTCCAGGCCGTCGGCGAGCTGCACCTGCTGGGGCAGCGAGTCGATGGTCTGCTGCGCGAGCTGGTTGGCGCCGTCCACGTAGTCGCCGACGCCGTTGGAGAGCTTGCGCACGTCGGACGGCAGGGATGAGGTCTGGTTGGCCATCGTGTTGAGCCCGGTGGCGAGCTGCAGCTGTCCGGTGTACAGCTGCTGCGAGCCGTCCGCCGCGTCGGAGATGCCGTTGGCGAGCTTCTGCGTGCCGTCGGCGAGCTGGTCGGCACCGTCGGCCATGGTCACGAACTGCTTGCCCATGTCGTTGAAGCCGATGTAGATCTGCGTCAGGTACGCCTCGGTGAGCGTCGAGTTCAGCATGGACGCGGCCTCGCTCGCGACCAGGCGGCCGAGCGTGGCGTCCGCGACCCCTGCGACCGGGGACGTGTACACCTGGATCGTCGCCTGCTCGGCGACCGCGCCGTCGTTCTCGGAGAACGAGGTGGCGGCGGCGGAGAAGTTCTCCGGGATCACCACCATCGCCGCGTACTCGCCGGTGCTCAGGCCGGCCCGGGCGTTCTCCTCGGTCTGCAGCACCCAGTTGAGGTTCTCGGTGCGATCGGAGTCGACCAGGTTGGCGGTGAGCTGCCGGCCGAGCGGGGTGTACTGGCCGTCGATCGTGACCGGCTCGTCGAGGTTGACGATCGCCGCCTGCACGGTGTTCAGGCGGGTGTCGGAGTTCACGCCGGCCAGCAGGAAGCCGCCGGCCACCAGGATCGGCACCAGCACCAGCCCGATCAGGGTGTACCAGCGGGCCGGCGCCGAGTTCACCTTTTCGACGTTCATCGGGTCGCTCCTTCCAGAACGAGGTGTGAGGGCAGCTTGATCACCTGGTAGGGCACGGGCAGCTGCGCCTCGAGTTCAGAGCCGGGCAGGACGCCGAGCACCCACGTGATGGGGGCGTCCGCGCCGGGTTCGGCGGCTGCGGCGAGGGCCTCGTGCAGGGACCGGTCCTGCGCCGCGGAGAGTTCGTCGGCGGAATCCACGCAGACCAGGCCGCCGGTCCGGCGCGCCAGCACCGCGTCGAAGTGGGCCACGGACGGGCCGAGCACCGGGGCGAGGCCGCGGACGACCGGCCCCTCCTCGGGCAGCACGTGGCCGAGCACCTTCAGGGTGCCGCCGGTGAGTTCGACCCGTCCGGCCAGCGCCAGCAGCAGGGCTCGCCGCGGGGCGTGTTCGCCCTCGATCACCAGCACCTCGCCGGGCTCGAGCCGCACGTCCACGTCCGCGAACAGCGTCCGCTCGCCCACCTGCGCGGTGAGCCCCTCGCCGACGACGGCCGCGGTGTCGCCCGGGGCCGGCCAGTCGGCCAGCCGCACCTGGCGGGTCAGCGACTCGCCCTCGATATCGAGCACCGGCAGCCGCTTGTCCAGCCACGCGGGCAGCCACCACGCGTGCCGGCCGAGCAGCTTCATCACGGCGGGCACCAGGGTCATCCGGACGACGAAGGCGTCCAGCGCAACCCCGACCGCGAGCGCGAACGCGATCGGTTTGATCGCGCCCTCGCCGGAGGGCACGAAGAACGCGAAGACGGAGAACATGATCAGGGCCGCGGCGACCACGACCTTGGCCGAGTGGACGAAGCCGTCCTCGACCGAGCGGGTGGTGTTCCCGTGCACGAACTCCTCGCGCATCCGGGAGACGAGGAACACCTCGTAGTCCATGGCGAGGCCGAACAGCAGGCCCATCATGATGATCGGCAGGAAGCTGATCACCGGGCCCGCCTCAGGCAGGTTGATCACTTCCTTGAAGTAGCCGTGGTTGAACACCAGCACGGTCGCGCCGAACGCACCGCCGACGCTGAGCAGGTAGCCGGCGGCGGCCTTGATCGGCACCCAGATCGAGCGGAACACCATCGTCAGCAGCACCAGGGACAGGCCGACCACGAAGATGCCGAACGGCAGCAGGGCGGCCTGGAGCCGGTTGGTCACGTCGATCTGGACGGCCGTGAAGCCGGTGATAGCGGTGTCGATGCCGCATTCGGCCTGCCAGTAGTCGTGGCGGTCGCGCAGCCGCTGCACGAGGTCGGCGGTGGCCGGGTCGTCCGGCCCTGTGGTGGGCACGATCTGCACCATGCCGGTGTCGGCGTTGCTGTTCGGCACGGCGGCTGCGACCATCCGCACACCGGGGATCTGCGTGATGTCGTTGCGCAGGCAGTCCATGATCTCGAGCGGGTCGTCGGACTCGACGATCGAGCCGGTCAGGACCAGCGGGCCGTTGAAGCCGACACCGAAGGTGCGGGTGATCTCGTCGAACGTCTCCCGGTCCTGCGTGCCCGGCAGCGACCGTCCGGACGTGGGCAGCGCGAGGTAGAGGTCCTTCGTCGGGAACGCGAGCGCGCCCAGCCCGACCAGCACGACGACGATGGTCACGACCGGCCACCTGGTGACGACGCCCACCCACCAGGCGGACGGGTTGAACCTCCCCTTCGGTTCCGACTTGTCAGAATCTCCTTCGCCTATAGCCGCTTGAGATTCTGACAACTCGGCGGCGGGGGTCGGGGACGCAGCGGACGCAGCGGCCTTCGCAGCGGCCTTGCGGGACCTCCGCGTCCCGTTCCTGGGCCGCAGCCGCTCCCCGGCGAAGCCCATGAACGCGGGCAGCAGGGTGAGCGCGAGCAATACCTCGATCGCAACCGTGACCGCGCCGAAGACGCCCATCACGGTGAGGAACGGGACGTTGGAGATGCTCAGCCCGACCAGCGCGATCACGACGGTGAGGCCGGCGAACACCACCGCCGAGCCGGCGGTGCCGACCGCGCGGGCTGCCGACTCCTCGGCGTCCATGCCGCCGGCGAGTTGGTCGCGGTGGCGGGAGAGGATGAACAGCGCGTAGTCGATGCCGACCGCGAGGCCGAGCATGATCGCGAGGATCA
>JBDHZJ010000136.1:0-6268 GCA_039811825.1 Propionicimonas sp. | reverse complement strand
TGCGGCAGCGCGAACCGCTTGCCCTTCTGGCCGGCCGAGAGCAGGAACTGGCCCATCGAGGCGGCGAGGCCCATCGCAACGGTGGCGACGTCGTTGGAGATCCACTGCATGGTGTCGTAGATCGCCATGCCGGAGTCGACCGAGCCCCCGGGAGAGTTGATGTAGAGGTAGATGTCCTTGGTCGGGTCCTCCGCGTTCAGCAGCAGCATCTGCGCGCAGATGGCGTTCGCGTTCTCGTCCTTGACCTCGGAACCCAGGAAGATGATCCGGTTGAGCAGCAGGGCCTGGTAGACGTTGTCGGTCATGCCGATGCCGCCGGGACCGGCGGCCATGGACAGGCCGCGCTGGATGGCTCGATGTTCGTTCACGGAGGCGAACCTACCCGCTGCCACCCCCATTTCGGCGCGGTTCGGGCCGCTGTTCGCTGTCGGCGCACGGCTGTCGTGATCCGGCCGCGCATCCCGTCCCACGGTGCCCACCTGTCACAGATCCGGCCTCGCGCGGCCGGATCACGACAGGGCGAGCACGGCCCGGATCGTGTCGACGACCTCGTACGGGCGCTCGGTCAGCATCTCCCAGGTGATCCGCACCACGCGGAACTCCTTCCTCACGAACAGGTTCTGCCGCGACCGGTCCCTCTCGAACTGGTCGTGGGTGGAATGGACGGACTCCCCGTCGAACTCGAGGACCACGCGCTCCTCCGGGAACCACGCGTCGGGGAACAGCAACTCACCATCCAGCCGCACCGGCTGGTTCGCCACCCACCCGGTGATGCGGGCCGCGTCGAGCAGGCCGTGCAGGAGGGCCTCGGCGAACGACCACGGGTTGGTCATCGCGCGACCGGCCACCTGGCGGCGCACCGCGTTGCCCCGGGTGTGCGCGAAGGCGGGCAGGGCGGCCTCGAGGCCCTCCCGCGTGACCAGCCGCCGGCGCAGGGCCTCGAACATCGCCTCGCCGTGATCGGACGCGGCGACGTCCAGGCAGGCGTACTCGGCACTCACCGTGCTGATCCCGCGGTAGTGCCTGCGGTGCTCGGCGGGCACCCTGCCGCGCACCGGCCGGAGCCACGGCACCGGCGCGGCCCGGCTCGGCGTACGCAGGTGGATCGGCATCGTGATCGGCCGGCCGAGCAGCAGTTCCACGGCGGTGACACCCGCGATCGAGCCGTGGCGCGACCACAGCGAGGCGGCGAGCAGTCGTGCGGCCGGCTCGGCGAGCAGCACCGGCCTGAGGTACACGCCGGGCAGGATCGGTGCCACCAGGCCCTGCTTCGCCGCCCTCTGGATGGTCCGGACGTGGCGGGGATGGTCGCGCAGGGCAAGCACGGGACTGGTCTGGAGCAGGTCGTCGATGCGCATGCCCGTACCTTCGGCACGCGGGACTCGGAACGTTCACGAGCATCCGCGAATTGTGGATGACGCAATCCGGCCGCCGCAGCCTGTGGATGAGGCGGAGGAGTCGGGCGGGACGGCATCCGCGGCCGGATCGCGACACGACCGCGAAACGCAGCGGCGCCGCCACCCCAAGGTGGCGGCGCCGCGGGAGTCTGCGACTACTCGGCCTCGGGCTCGACCTCGGCGACCGCGCCGGACAGGTCGACCGGGTTGCCGTCGGTGTCGGTGACCTTGGCGTCGGCGACGATCAGGACGAGCGCCTTGTTGCGGCGGATCTCCTGCATCCAGGCGCCGATGTGGTTGTGCTCCATCATGTGCTGCGCCTCCTGTTCGGGGCTGGACCCGTTCTGGGCAGCCTTCCGCACGAGCAGCTCGGACAGGTCGGCCTGCTCCACACCCACCTCGGCGTCGTCGGCGACCTTGTCGAGGATCAGCTGCGCCTTCAGGCTGCGCTCGGTCGACTTCTCGATCTCGGCCCAGAACGCCTCGGGCGTCTCGGCCTCCTCCTCGGACTGCTCGAGGTAGCGCTCGAGGGTGAGCCCGGCGCGCTGCAGCTGGTCGGTGATCTGCTCCTTGCGGGACGCGATCTCCGCCGCGAGGACGCCTTCGGGGACGTCGAACTTCGTGGCGTCGACGAGGGCCTCGAGCACCTTGTCGCGGCCGCTGGCAACCTGCTCGGCGGCGATCATCTGCTCGACGCTGGTGGCGAGGTCGGCGCGCATCTCCTCGACGGTGTCGAACTCGGAGATCAGCTGCGCGAAGTCGTCGTCCACCTCGGGCAGGGTCTGCTCGGACACCTTGACCACGGTCACGGTGATGTCCGCCGGCTCGCCCTCCAGCGGCCCACCCACCAGCGTGGACGCGAAGGTCGCCTCCTCGCCGGCGCTGAGACCGGTGACGGCGTCGTCGAGGCCGTCGATCATGCCGCCGGAGCCGATCACGTAGGTGACGCCGTCGGCGGTCGCGTCGGGCAGCGGCTCGCCGTCCCGGGTGCCCACGAGGTTGAGCGTGACCTGGTCGCCCTCGGCCGCCGCGCGCTCGACCTCGGTGGACGTCGCGAAGCGCTGCTGCAGCATGCTGATCCGCTCGTCGACCTCGTCGGCGACCGGACGCAGCGGATCGACGGTGGCCTTGAGCTTGTTGAAGGCCGGCACGGTGAAGTCGGGGCGCACGTCGATCTCGGCGGTGAACTCGACCAGGTCGCCGTCCTCGAGCTTGGTGATCTCCACTTCGGGCTCGCCCAGCGGCACGACCCCGGCCTCAGCCACGGCGGCCTCGAAGGCGCCGGGCAGCGCGCCGTTGATGGCCTCCTGCAGCACCATGCCCCGGCCGAAGCGCTGGTCGATCACCAGGTTCGGCACCTTGCCCTTGCGGAAGCCCGGGATGGTGACCTGCTGGGCGATCTCCTGGTACGCCTTGTCCAGGTGCGGCTTCAGGTCGGCGAAGGGGATCTCAACGGTGAGCTTGACCCTGGACGGGCTGAGCTTCTCGACGGTGCTGGGCAAGGCAGGCTCCTGATCGGATGTAGACAGACCCGGCAATGTTAGCCAGCCCGGCAGCGCTGGTCATCTCGGCCCCGCCGGGACTTGGCCGGCTCACCCGGCGCGGCGCCACCCCGGCGGGTCCGTTACTCTTGGGCCCGCACGCGGATGTAGCTCAATGGCAGAGCCCCAGCCTTCCAAGCTGGTCATGCGGGTTCGATTCCCGTCATCCGCTCTGATCCGGCCCGGAAACGACGAGTGGGCCGCCGTCCGGACGGACGTCGACCCACGCATCGTGAACGATCAGGCTGCCAGCCAGGCCTCCCTCGTCAGGATGGCGACCATGAACCCCATGGTGGCCAGCCCCACGAAGACTGCGCCCGCATCCAGACCCGCCGTAGCGGCGTACCGGATGGTGTACTGGCCCAGGAACGACGCCAGTACGGCGCTTCCCAGAAGGACCCCAACAATCATTCCGCTGATACGCATGATGTAGCGCATCTTGCTCCTCCCCCCCGAAATGAGCTAGATGAAAAGATGGTAGGGGCAATCGCCGTCACCCGTCCAGATGACACAGGCTTTTCTCAGGTTTCTTCTACCGTGCGCTGGCTAGGGGTTCGGGGCCCCTGGCCGGAGCCGGGTGCCCGAACGGGTTAGCATCGGCGGGTGGTCCACGGAATGTCGGGTGTGCGTCGGCGGAATGCACGCCCCCGGCGAAAGCGGACGCCCGTGGGCTGGGTGCCCCGTCAACATGGCGCGTGGTTCATGCTCGCCCTTCCCGTGGTCGTCGGGTTCATTCTCCGAATCGAGGACGGCGCGCCCGCCGCGCCCGGGCTGGTGACCGTCGTCGCGTGCTGGATCAGCGGCTACCTCGCCTTCAACGCGATGACCGGCTGGCTGAAGGCCCCGCCGTCACGACGACCGGCCGCCAGGGCGCCACTGCTGACCTGGACGCTGCTCGCCGCGGCGCTCGGCGCGGTCTCGGTGGCGCTCGCCGGCCCCGGGTTGATCGGCTGGGTGCCTCCGTTCGCGCTGCTGGTGGCACCGGCGCTGTGGCTGGCCGCCACCCGCCGGGAGCGCAGCCTCGCCAGCGGGACGCTCACGGTCGCGGCCGCGAGCCTGATGACGCTGGTGACCCGCTTCGTCACGCCCGGCGCCCTGCTGGACAGCCTGGGCACCCCGGCCGGCACGAGCGCCCTGGTGCACACCGCGCTCGTGTTCGCCTACCTGACCGGCACCGTGCTGCACGTCAAGACCATGATCCGCGAGCGCGGCAGTGCGCGCTGGCTGGCCGCCTCGGTCGGGTGGCACGCCGTCGCCACCGCGGTCACCGCTGCCGCCGCCGCGACCGGCGCGCTCACCGCATGGTGGGCGGTCCTGTTCAGTCTCGCCACGGTGCGGTCGTGGCTGCTGCCGTGGCTCGCCGCCCGGCGCACGATCCGTCCGCTCGCCGTGGGGTTGGTCGAGATCGCCCTGAGCACGGCGTTCGTGCTGGTCACCGCCTACGGCTGAGCAGCGGAGTGCCGGTCAGGCCTTCCGCCACGCCGGCGGCACGCCGGGAGCGAGGATCGTGGTGTCGGGCAACTCGTCCAGCACCTTCTCGGGCCCCTTGGGGCTGTAAATCGCGATCAGCCGCATCGGCGACCAGGTGGTGTTGAAGGTCGAGTGCACCGCGCCGTAGGGGACGTAGACGGCGTCGCCCGCGACCACCGGGAACGGCTCGGTGCCCTCACCGACGGTCTGCACGCCCTCGCCGCTGATGATGTACAGCACCTCCTCCGCCTCGTGGGTGTGCGGGGCGTGCCCCTGGCCGGGGTAGATGATCACCTCGCCGACGGTGATGCCGGCCTCGTCGCCCACGTCGTCGGCCACCAGCCACTTGATCGTTCCCCAGTCGAAGACGCGGGTCGGGATGTCGTCCGGGCGTCTGGCCATGGTTCCTCCTCGATTTCCTGTCCGCGGACGCGACGTCGCGTCCGGTTCGGCCGATTCCACTCTTCGCCGGCCCGTGCCCCGTCGCCAAGGCCAATTCGGCCCGGGTGGCCCGCTCGTCGTCCCGGATCGGGGTGTGGACGCCACGTAGACTCCCGATGGATCCCTGCTCCCGAAAGGCTGTCGTATGGCGAGGTTCGGTGGTGCGCGCGTCGCGGCCGCGGCGCTCGGAGCATCGATGCTGGTCGCGCTGGCGGCCTGCACGACCCCCGACACGATCGTGCCCGGAGAGCGCCCGAACTCGCCCACCGCGACCACCACGCCGTCCCGGAACCCCGAGACCGACCCGGCGAAGCTCGCCCTCCCCCTCTCTTCGCTGCCCGGCTGGACGGCGCCCACCACGACCGGCGACGGCACGTACAGCCGCCCGATGCTCGACTCCAGCGGCGATGTGACCTGGAAGGTGCTGGACGGTTCCAACCAGGTGATCAAGAACTACGACCCGAGCCAGCAGGTGGCGTTCGGCGACTCCTCGACCTACACGACGATCCCGGGGGTGCTGACGTTCCGCGGCAACAACTACCGCGACGCCCCGGTGTACGGCACCACCGACGTCCGCGACAAGACGATGCAGGTGGTCTGGACGCAGGACACCGGCGACGTGTACGCGGAGAACTCGCACTGGGCCGGCGCCGGGTGGACGGGCCAGCCGCTGCTGGTGAACTGGCCGAAGGCCACCAAGGAGGCGATGGGGCTCAGCCAGGCCCAGATCGACGACCCGGATTTCGTCGAGGTGGTCTACCCGGTCGTGGACGGCAACGTCTACCGGCTCGACCTGGCCACCGGGCGGCAGACCAAGCCGCCGATCGAGGTGGGCTGGGCGTTCAAGGGCACCGGCTCGATCGACCCGCGCGGCTATCCGCTGCTCTACTCCGGCATGGGCCTGAACCAGAACGGCGACAAGACCGGCACCTGGCGCTACCGGATCTTCGACCTGATCCAGAACAAGGAGGTGTCCGGCTGGGACGGCTCCGACCCGGTCGCACCGCGCAGGGGGTGTTCTCCTGTGCCTGCGTGCTCCCCGGACTGGGGCGCGTTCGACTCCTCGGCGCTGGTGAACGCCGCCACGGACACCCTGATCGAGCCGGCCGAGAACGGACTGGTCTACAAGGTGAAGCTGAACGCGACCTTCGACGCCGCGGCGAAGACGGTGAGCGTCAACCCCGAGTTCACGAAGCTGGACTACACCACGCCCGACTCCTCGCGCCACGGCATCGAGAGTTCGGCCGCGGCCTACCGCAACCTGATGTACGCCGGCGACAACGACGGCAACATCGTCTGCTGGGACGCCACGACGCTGCAGGTGGTGTGGGTGCACCCGACGGGCGACGACACGGACGCCTCGATCGTGCTCGAGGACGACAACGGGACGCCGTACCTGTACACCGGCAACGAGATGGA
>JBDHZJ010000135.1:0-6270 GCA_039811825.1 Propionicimonas sp. | reverse complement strand
TCGATTGCTGAGCCGCACAACGCGGCCGACCGAGTCGAGCCGAAGGAGGAGCGTAGACACACCTACGTCATAGGCGGTGGAGTGACTTACCTCTCGCGCCCATCGCTGGGACGGGCGCACCGCCGCGGATGGGCTATTCGTAGTGCGTCCACATGCGCAGGATGTGGACAACGTGCTCGTCGGAGAGTACTTCGTAGACAAGGCGGTGTTGGATGTTGATTCGTCGGGAGTAGCACCCGGCGAGGTCACCGACAAGTTTCTCGAAACGCGGCGGCGTGGCGAATGGGTCTTCGCTGATGACGTCCAGCAGGTGCTGGGCCTTGATCTTCAAACCGGAGGATGCCAGCTTCTTGGCATCCCTCTGGGCCTGTCGCGAGTAGACCAGCGTCCAGGCGCTCACCACGCGAGCTCGGCGGACCCCGCCTCGATGCCTTCGGCGCGCGCCTGGCGGATGGACTCGGTCAGCCCGGGGACAGAGGCCAGGAACAGCGTCTCCTGGATCGCCTGCCAGTCCTCTTCGCCGACCAGCACCGCGTTCCCCCGCTGGCCCGTGATGGTCAACGGCTCAGACTCCTCGTTGACCTGGTCGATCAGGCGGTACAGATTGGACCGCGCTGTCGTCGCGCTTACTGCAGTCACCGTGACCACCTCCAACGTTCAGCGTACGTCATGACGTACGAAGCGACAAGTGGAGCCGCGGGGCTTGGCCCCCTCGACCCCAGACTGAGATGAACGTGGGAGGTGATCGTGTCGCACAAGGGGGATCTGCAGGCCGACTGCCCAACCCGGCCAAGCGGCGCCAGCGCCCGACAGGCGGCGCTGAGACGCAACGACTGCGATCGACTGGCGTGCCGGGCGGCGGACTGTTCCGGCGAGCAAGTTGCCCGGCCCGTAGCCGCGGCAAGGGACCTATGACGCCTCCACAACGTTGCGTTGAGGAGCGAGAGCCACTGATGCGCTGCTCGTCCGTAACGGACTCACCCGGCGGCATAGAGTTACGGCATGAGCATCGATCAGGGCGAGCCGGTACAGCTTGAGAGCTTCGAACTCTCCGACGAGGACCTGGAGGACGCCGCCGAGGCCGAACCTGAAGCGTATCCCGTCACGTACTCCGGCACGGACTTCGATGTCGAAGGACTCGTTCGCCGTCTGCAGCGCGGCGACATCATTGTTCCCAAGTTTGGCTTACAAGACGACACCGTTGAGACCGCAGGCTTCCAGCGCAGTTTCGTGTGGAAGCGTGCACAAATGGACAAGTTCATCGAGTCACTTTTGCTTGGATACCCAATCCCAGGCATCATGCTGGTGGAGCAGCAGGACCGACGGTATCTCGTATTGGATGGGCAGCAGCGGCTGACCACCCTAGCAGCTTTCTATGACGGAGTGCACGACAAGGTCGAGTTTGCCCTTAGGAACGTCTCCGACCCATTTAAGGGCCTCACGTACAAAACCTTGTCTCCGGAGCAGCGGCGACAGCTCGACAATTCATTTATTCAAGCCACGATCGTTAAGACCGATGGAAGTGACGAGTCGCTCGATGCGATCTATCAGGTGTTCGAACGTCTGAACTCCGGGGGAACTCAGCTCACACCTCATGAAATTCGGGTAGCGCTGTATGCCGGCAAGTTCGTGGAGCTACTCGCCGAGTTCAACAACGACGAAAACTGGCGCATGCTCTACGGACCCACATCGCCGCGTTTGCGAGACCAAGAGTTGGTGCTGCGCGTCCTTGCTCTCTACGTGGCCGCTCCCATCTACCGGCGCCCTCTTAAGAAGTTCCTTAACGACTTCGTCGGCGAGCACCGTGACCTTCGGAAGCTCGATGAAGATCGCGTGCGCAAGTTATTCACTCAGGCGGCAGCGATCCTGGCGGCCGGGCCCGGGCGCCGCGCCCTCCGCCCTGGGGGCTCGCAGATCAATGCCGCGTTCACGGAGGCGGTCTTCGTCGCGCTTATGCGCCGCCTCGAAAGCGGCCCAGTGCGGTCGGAAGATGTGGCCAGTGCGACCCAACGGCTGGAGTCAGAGGACCTCGGCACCTCGATCACTCGCGCGACTGCAGATGAAGATAGTGTCCGGCGACGGCTTAACGCCGCGACCTCGATCTTCGCCCAGATCTAGTGACGCGGGGTTCCGTTCAGTGGCCCCCCTTCGAGGTCACCAGCCTTCGCTCGAACCTGGCCAGCTTACGCGCGCTGGCTCGTGATGATGGGCGACAACTCGAGCCTGAGATTCGCGCGTGGCTCGCCCGAATGCTGGTAGTTCGTTCAGCAGGTTTCATTGAGCAAACCGTGTCGGAGTGCTGTCGGCAGCACATCCGCGAACGTTCCGGTGGGTGGGTGCGAGCGTTCGCCCACTCTTGGGTGGAGAGAGGGAAAAACCCCAGCCCCGATAACCTCTTGCAACTCCTCGGCCGCTTCGACCAGTCGTTGACCGACGAGTTCGAAGCGTTCATTGATGAGGACGACGAATTGCTCCGTCGGGAACTTGCCTTCATGGTAGATCGACGAAACAAGATCGCTCATGGCCTCAATGAAGGGTTGAACTCAGAGCGCGCAGTCGCTCTCTCGGAGGTGGCCGAGAAGGTTGCCAACTGGTTCGTTTTGAAATTGAACCCTCTTCGCTGATGATTGAAAGGGCGACGCGGGCCGCCAGAACGTTCGCCGTTCTCCCCTGTTCGCCGTGTAGAGGCGGTCCATCTGCATCGCAGTATTCTCCCCTACCCTTCACACGCCCGGCATAGACGGCTGTCGGCGTGGCGGCCACTGACCTGCCACTGACCCCTCCTTTCCGGGGATATAAGCCGTGGGTTCCAGCGTGATGGATCCGATCCGCCGGTCGACTGCGAAGCACGGCATCTGACAGTCCCCACCCAAGCGGATTGCTCACGCCGAGCGAGCGTCCTCGATGCGTCGAGCTGGACTGCAGGCCGATATTCGGGAACACGCTCATCTGGCCTACCTCGCCTCCCGGGCGAAGCGGGCGCCCACAGTGGGCGCTTCGACCCCTGCACAGTCGGCACTGGGCATGACCGTCCGTGTCAGATGCCACTCAGAACCAGTCCAGTACAACTACCGCGTAAACCACCAGAATGACGAGGGCGGATAGTGCGAATATTAGGCGCAGCCAAGACATTTGGTGAGTGCTTAGTCTCTCGGGTTTCGCCGTCAACAGGAAGCCAGCGACGACCATGATCAGAGGCGGAAAAGCGCCTACGATCCCGACTAGTAATCGCTGCCCCTCGGGCTTGGAGACGTAACCAATCGAGATGGCCCACAGCCAAGCTACCGATGCAGCGAGCAGGGTGCCGGTTGCCTGCACAAGCACGTCCCGCAGGAATCGCCGCACGCTCGGGGAAGAAGGCGGGTATTCCTCCGATTCTGCCACCACTTGATCCTCGCATATCCAGCGGCCTGCTCGGGCGGGCAATCGGACCCTAGCCTATGTGGGCGCTGTGACGCTGCCCCACAGTGGGCGCAAAGACGCGCACCGTGATGTGGCAGCGCTCTCTCCTTGGGTACGAACCCACGAACCCAAGGGAAGCCCTCAGCGCATGCGCGCGCTGGTGTCGAACAGGGCCAGCTCGTCGTCGGTGGTGACGTGCCGGACGACGAAGGAGCGTCCGCCGACCCGCCAGAGGCCTTCGCCTTGCTGCAGGTCGGGCAGTTGGGCGTGTTCGGCGCTGGACAGGCCGAGCTCGCGCGCGGTGTGGGGTGCTTCGCTGACCTCCTGCTGGTAGACGATCTTGGTGGAGCAGTCGCCGAGCAGCCCTCGGGCGAGGGCGCGGGCTTCGGAGCCGTGGTCGCCGACCGCGTCGAGGTCGGTCAGCCGGTGGATGATCAGCAGGTTCGCGATCCCGAGGCCGCGGGAGAGCTTCCACTGGGCCTGCATCCGCGCGAGCAGCGCGGGCTGGCGCATCAGCCGCCAGGCCTCGTCGTAGATGACCCAGCGCTGACCGCCGGCGCTGGAGGCGAGCGCGGACTCCATCCACGCCGAGGCGCAGGTCATGACCATCGCGATCAGCTGGTCGGAGCCCTGGATGCCGGACAGGTCGAGGCTGACCATCGGCAGGTTCGGGTCGAACGTGGTCGTCGACGGGCCGTCGAACAGGCCGGCGAGGTCGCCGGCGACGAGCCGGCGCAGGGCGTGGCCGAGGTCGCGTCCGTCCCGGGCCAGCTCGGTCGTGGTGGCCCCGGCCAGCGAGGCGGCCGGGGCGAGCAGCGCGTCGACGACCGCCGGCAGGGTCGGTGTGGCCGTCCCGGTGACGGCCTGGTGCAGCGCCGCGTCGAGGGCGGTGTGCTCGACCGCGACCAGCGGACGGCCGAGTGCGGACTGGGCCAGCGACCCGACCAGGGTGCGCCGGCGCGTCGCGAGCACGCCCTGCCACTGGGCCTCGGACAGCAAGGGGTCACGCGGGCCGGGGTCGAGCGGGTTGAGCCGGTTCGTCGAGCCGCCGCCGAGCCGGATCGCGGCACCGCCGACGGCCTGCGCCACGATGGTCCATTCGCCCTTCGGGTCGCCGGGCACGTAGACGCGCCGGCCGAACGCGATCGAGCGGGTCGCGATCGACTTGGCCAGGCAGGACTTGCCCTTGCCGACGACCCCGGCGAGCAGGCAGTTCGGGTTGGTCAGCACGCCTTGTTGGTAGAGCACCCATGGGTCGAAGCAGAACCCGCCGCCGGACCACGCGTCTTGTCCGATGTACACCCCGGCGGAGCCGAGCCCGGCCTCGGCCAGGAACGGGTAGGCGCCGGCGATGATGTCGGAGGTGGCCCGGTGCGCCGGGACCCGGAACCGCCGCCAGGAGCGCAGCGCGGCCGGGCCGTCCTCCCCACCGGCGGGCAGGAAGGACCGGGTCTCGTCGCTTCGCGGCTCCGCTTGCGGCGTCGCCGGCTCACGTGTCGTCTGCCTCCGCGGCCGGGGGACGAGACCGGTGAACTGCTGCCGCAAAGGCTTTCGGGTCCCGGGTGCCTGGTAGAAGCTGCGGGTGGTGTGGTGTCTCATCGGTTGACCTTCCGGGCGAGGGGCAGGGCGGCGGCGGTGAAGGCGCGGGCCTGCTGCCCGTAGAGGCGGCGGGTCTCGCAGCCGGACTGGATCGCGGCACGGCGGATCTCGGCGACGGCGGCCTCCAGGTCGTCCCGCGTGCCGGCGGTGACCGCGATGAGACCGGTGAACCGGACGTCGGCGTGGCCGCTGATCAGGGCCCGTTCCCGGTCCAGGACATCGCCTGCCTCGACCGTGTCGGACAGGTCTGCGATCGCGCCGATCCGGGCCTTCTGGGCGGCCTCGGTGGCGTACTCGACCTTCGCCCGGCGGATCTCGCGCATCGCGACGTCGGCCGGGACCGGCTGCGCGGTCAGCGAGATCGTCTTGCGGATGCCGGGCTGGAACACGAGGGTGTGCAGGAAGAACGGTGGCGCCTGCACCCTCGGCCACTCGTTGATCCACAGCACGGCGGAGTGGGCGGTGTCGTGGCGCAGGTGGTCCCAGTGCTCGTCGATGGCCATCGGCCCGGCCTCGACGAGCGAGCACGCGAGGTCCTGCTCGGCATCGAAGCCCGGCTCGTACGCGCCGCGCAGGGTCGCGGCCAGCTGTGCCTCGCCGAGCCAGCCGGCCAGGCGCAGGTCGGCGGCGCGCAGGCTCGCCTCGAACGAGGTCATCTCCTGACGCAGGAACGCGACCGCGCCGCGCAGCCCGCGGCCGGAGGCCCGGATGTGAGCCCGGGCGGCGCGCAGGTCCAGCGCGAGCGCGATGATCGTGCGGTGGCTCGAGCTGGTCGGGGCGGCGGTGTCCATCAGCTGCTGGTACTGCCTTACCGCCCACTGCCCGGGCTGCCGGTCGCCGTGCGCCTGCCACCAGCCGGTGATCCCGCGCCCGGCATCCGGTAGCGCGACCTCGAGGACCTGCACCCGTGTCCCGCTCCCGGACGAGGCCAGGCTCGCCAGCGCGCGCCCCCACCCGTGCACCCGCCGGGCCTGCCCCTGCGGGGAGAGCAGCACGTATGCCGGGTGCTGCACCAGCGCGGCCACGGTCAGGGTCTGCTCGTGCGGGTCGTGCAGCACCGCGGTGCCGGACTTGTCGTCGATCAGGAACCGCAGCGCGGCCGCGTCCCCGGGCAGCGCCAGGCTGCCTGCCGGGCGCGGCTTCGCGGGCCGGGCCCGGAACCGGTGCTGCCCGGTCGCGCGGCGCACCAGGAAGTGCGCCGCGGTCGGGAGCGCCTCGATCGCGGGACGCCCGGCCCACCGCACGAACGCCAACGCCACCAGGCCCGCC
>JBDHZJ010000134.1:0-6305 GCA_039811825.1 Propionicimonas sp. | reverse complement strand
GCGGACCACCGAGATGGCCGATTCCTTGATCATCCCCTTGGCCTCGTTCGTGCCGTGGGGGATGGCCAGGAGGTTGCCCATGTAGGTGGACACCGACTTCTCCCGGTCGTGCATCGAGCCGACGTAGCCGGCGTCGACCGCCCCGGCGGCGACGAGCAGGGTGCCCGCCTCGTCGATCGCGGACGACTGGTCGGTCGCGCTGCCCGAGAGCACGATCGAGGAGAGCTGGAGCACTCCCTCGGCATCGGCGGGCGCCTCCGTCGTGGCCACCGCGACAGCGGCGGCCGGAGCCGCGGCCGCCGCCCGCGCCGGGGCGGCCGCGGCCACTACCGGTTCGGGCTCAACTGCTTTTGGGGCGCCGTGCGACTCCTTCACCAGCTCGGCGACCTCGTCGTACTTCGGGCTGGACATGAAGTTGTCCACCGAGACGTGCACAGCCGACGGTGTCTTCTGCTTGGCCCTGTCGATCAGGTCCTGGTGCGACACGACCACGTCGAAGTTGTCCTCGAGGTTCGCGATCGCCTTGTTCACCACGATCACCTCGGGGAACCCGGCCGCCTGAATCTTCTTGCGCAGCACCGAAGCGCCCATCGCCGAAGAACCCATCCCGGCATCGCAGGCGAACACGATGCTGTTGATCGGCCCGCTGGCCACACCGGTCAGGACACTGGCGACGGAGGACTTCTTGCCCTTCAGGGCCTCCATCTCCGCGGTGGCCAGGGCCAGGTCGTCCTCGCCCTCCTTGCCCCGACCGAAGCCGAGCAGGATCGACGCCACGACCGCCGTGACCGCAGCCGCACCGAACACGGCGAGGGTGACGCCCAGGTAGCTGTCCGTCGCGGTCTGCAGGTACACCGCGATGATCGAGCCGGGGGCGGCCGGGGCGCGCAGGCCCACGTTGAACGCGACGTTGATGAACACACCGGTCATGCCACCAGCGATCATGGCCAGGATCAGGATCGGCTTCATCAGCACGTACGGGAAGTAGATCTCGTGGATGCCACCGAAGAAGTGGATGATCGCCGCACCCGGCGCCGACGCCTTCGCCGAACCCTTCCCGAACAGCATGTAGGCCACCAGCAGGCCCAGGCCCGGGCCGGGGTTCGCCTCGAGCAGGAACAACACCGACTTGCCCATCTCGACCACCTGCTGGGTCCCCAGCGGAGTCAGGATGCCGTGGTTGATCGCGTTGTTCAGGAACAACACCTTCGCCGGCTCGATCAGGATCGAGGTCAACGGCAGCAGGCCGGCGTTCACCAGCCACTCCACGCCCACACCCGCGGCCGAGGAGAAGGCGTTCACGATCGGCCCCATCACGAAGAAGCCGAAGATGGCCAGGATCATCGCCCAGATGCCTGCGGAGAAGTTGTTCACCAGCATCTCGAAGCCGGGCCGGATCCGGTGCTCCCAGATCGCGTCCAGCTTCTTCATCGACCAGCCACCCAGCGGGCCCATGATCATGGCGCCCATGAACATCGGCACCGTGGTACCGGTGATCACGCCCATCGTGGCGATCGCACCGACCACGCCACCGCGGGTGTCGTAGACGATCTTGCCGCCGGTGTAGCCGATCAGCAGGGGCAGCAGGTAGGTGATCGACGGGCCGACGATGCCGCCGCCGTCAGGACCCCAGCCGCCCAGCAGGGCGACCCAGCTGTCGCCGGGAAGGCCACCCTCGCCGGTCACCGAGTCGAACCCGAAGCCCAGGTTGATCCAGCCGGCCTGGATGAAGATCGCCGTGATGAAGCCCCAGGCGATGAACGCCGCGATGTTCGGCATCACCATGTTCGACAGGAAGGTGCCGAACTTCTGCACTGCTACCCGCGCGCCTCCCGCTTTGGGTGCTGCTGTTGCTGCAGTCATGTGTGTCGTTGTCCTCTCTCGGTGTGGACCGGTCGTCCGCGTCCGTGCGGCCGCCGGGATGGTCAGGGATGGACGGACCGGACGGTACCGTCTTGCACTGCTGCCTCGACGAGGGCCAGGGCCTGGGTGCCGTCGAGGTCGGAGAAGGCATTCGCGTCCATCAGGACGACGCCGACACCGTGCGGTGCGGCGAGTTGCCTGATCTGTTCGAGGTGCGCCGCGAAGTGCGGCCCGACGAGAACGAGGTCGCTGGATTCCAGTTCCTCCGGCAGTGACACCTCGTTGGTCGCAACCGCGGACCACGGGAGTTCCCGGGTCCGTGCCGCACCATTGATGCGCTGCGCGACGAACGTGCTCGACGCCCCCGCACCGCACACCACAAGGATCCTCACTGATGCCTCCCTCCCACACATCATTGGGCGGCAGCCGGGGTGGCCTCAACCACAGCAGTTTCCGCAGGGGCGGAAGGAACACTGCACAGAGGAATGCGACTCGCCGTCCACCGCGCTGCGGCGGCTGGCGCAATAATGCCGCGACGGACCCGGCGAGGAGAGTTCCTCGGCATAGCCGGGCGTGTTTGACTGTGGGTGCGCCCGGTGTCGCGTGAGGACCCCGGGACCAGTCCGGCTCAGGAGGCGGAGCGGTGTCGAGATCCCGGCAGAACAAGCTGCTCACCCGCCTGGTGGGTGCCGGGAACTGGGTGACCGCTGCGTCCCTCGCCGACTACCTGGGCGTCACACCGCGCTCGGTACGGACCTACGTGGCCGCGCTCAACGCACGGGTGGCCGACGGCGTCGTGGTGGAGTCCGGCACCCAGGGGTACCGCGCGGGGCCGGCCGCCCGTGCGGCGCTCCGGGAGGACGCGGTCGAACCGGGCACGCCCCGCGCCCGACTGCACCAGTTGGTGCGCCGGCTGCTCGAGTCGGACACCCCGCTGGACGTGCACGACACCGCCGACGAGATCTACGTCAGCTCCGCCACCGTGGAGAGCGACCTCGCCCGCGTCCGCTCGTTCGTCAGCGGCAGCGGCCTGACCCTGGAACGCCAGGGATCGCAGATCTGGCTGCAGGGCACCGAGATGGCGCACCGCAGGGTGCTCAGCCGGCTCGTGCACGACCAGACCGAGATGCAGTCGCTCGACTTCCCCGCGTTGATGCGGGTGCTCGGCGAGGGGTCGGTCGGCGCGGAGGCGTACGCGCGGTTCAAGAGCGACCTGGTGGACGCCCTCGGCCGGCTCGGCTACTTCGTCAACGAGTACGCGATCGCCGACGTGCTCATGCACGTGGCGATCGCGGCCGACCGGGTCGCGCGCGGCCGGCCGCTGGCGACCGGCACCACGCTCGCCCGGGACGACTCGGTCGCCGTCGGCGAGGTACTGGACGAGCTGGCGATCCGGCACTTCGGCATCCGGTTCAACGAGGGTGACCGGGAGTTCCTCACCACCGTCGTGCTGAGCCGGATCGCGGCGCCTCGACTGGAGGCGGTGCAGACGGTCGCCCGGCAGCGGGTCAACCCGACCGTCAGCCAGGCCGTCCTCGACGCCTGCGACGCCGCGTCCGCCGAGTTCCTGATCGACCTCTCGGGCGAGGACTTCACCTGGCGGCTGATCCTGCACGTCCAGAACCTGCTCGAACGCGCACCGGGATCGGAGTGGTCCCGCAACCCCCTGACCCGCACCCTGAAGGCGTCCTACCCGATGATCTTCGAGGTGGCGGTGTACATCGCGACCAGGCTGAACGAGCGGCTGGGCATCCCTGTCGTGGACGAGGAGATCGCCTACATCGCCATGCACGTCGGAGCCCGGCTGGAGCGCAGCCGCAGCGACGCCACCCCACCGACCGCGACGATCGTGTGCCCGGGCTACCACGACCTGGACAGCCTGCTGCGCTCGAGCCTCGACCGGTCGCTCGGCAGCACGCTCGAGGTGGTGCGGGTGGAGACCCGGGCCGACCCCGACTGGGCGTCCATCGACTCCGACCTCGTGCTCACCACGATCCCGCCGCCCGAGTCCAGTGACCGCATCGTGGTGATCCCGCTGTTCCTCACCGACGCGGACGTCGAGCGGGTCCACGCCGCAGCGATGCGGGTGCGCCGGATCCGCCGGCTGGCCCGGCTCCGCACGGAACTGGAGAAGTACTTCGCCCCGGGGGCGTTCGTCCGCGACCTCGACCCGGACGCCGACGAGGAGTCGATCATCCGCCGGCTCGGGGCACTGCTGGTCGCCGAGGGGGTGATCGACGACGACTACGTCGAGCGGAGCATCGAACGGGAGCGGATGTCGTCGACGGCGTTCACCGACGAACTGGCCGTGCCGCACGCGCTGAGCATGACGGCCAGCCGCACGGCGATCGCGGTGGGCATGGCCGACCGGCCGATCCCGTGGGGCGAGTCGCGGGTGCAGGTGGTCGTCATGGTCGCGTTCTCCGAGAGCGACCGGGCCGCGTTCCAGACGGTGTTCGAGCAGTTGGTCGAGGTGTTCAGCGAGCACGACAGCGTCCAGCGGCTCATGCACCACGGCACCAACCTCCCCGACTTCCTCGACGAACTCGTCGCGGTCATCGACGGCTGAGCGGACCGAGTCGGGGACGGTTCCTTACTCGGTCCACCTGCGCCGGGTGGACCGAGTGAGGAACCGTCCCCGACCTGGGCCAGCCGCCGAAGGAGGCGGCCGGCGCCGGATCAGGCGCAGGCCTCGGCCACCCCGGCGAACAGCTGCTCGGGAGTGGTGGCCGCACGGAGCCCCTCGATCGCCGCGTCGTCGGAGAACAGGACGGCGATCCGGGCGAGCACGCCCAGGTGGTCGTTGCCCTTGCCCGCGATGCCGACCACGAACGTCGCCCGGTGGCCGTCCCAGTCGACCCCGCCGTCGTAGCGGACGAGACTGATCGCCGCGGCGAGCACGGCGTCCTGCGCCTCGCTCGTGCCGTGCGGGATCGCGAGCTGGTGCCCCATGTAGGTCGAGGCCGCCCGCTCCCGGTCCCACATCGCCTCGTAGTAGGCGGGGGTGACCGCACCGGCCGCGACCAGCAGGTCCGTCGCCTCCCGCAACGCCTCGTCCCGGGTGGCCGGGCCGGGATGGATGCGCACCATCGACGGCGAGAGCAGCTCGGCGATGCCCGGCGCACCGGCCCGCGGCACCGCCGGCACGCCGGACCGCGCCGGGTCGGGTCGCCGGACCTGCCGGCCGAGCAGGTCGACGACGTCGTCGTAGACCGGGGAGTCGATGAAGTCGTCCACCGAGAGGTGGATCGCGTCGGGTGAGCGGAGCCGGGCCCGCTCGGTGAGCCGGGACTGGGTGATCACCAGCTCCGCGTCCGGGTCGAGCTCGCGGACGGCACGGTTGACGATCTGCACGTCGCCCAGTCCGGCCGAAGCGAGCTTCCTGCGCAGCATCGTGGCCCCCATGGCGGAGGAGCCGACGCCGGCGTCGCAGGCGAACACGACGGTGCGGACGGGAGCGGCGGTGGCGGCATCGACCAGCAGCCCGGCGACCGAGGACTTCCTGCCCTTCAGCTGTTCCATCCGCGCCGTCGCCGCGACCAGGTCCGTCCCGGTACCGCGGTCGAGCCCGAGCAGGAGCGAGGCGACCGCCAGGCTCATCGCCGCCGACCCGACGAGGGCGAGGGTGACGCCCAGGTAGCTGTCCGTCGCGGTCTGCAGGTACACCGCGAACACCGAGCCGGGGGCGGCCGGGGCGCGCAGGCCCACGTTGAACGCGACGTTGATGAACACACCGGTCATGCCACCGGCGATCATGGCCAGGATCAGGATCGGCTTCATCAGCACGTACGGGAAGTAGATCTCGTGGATACCACCGAAGAAGTGGATGATCGCCGCACCCGGCGCCGACGCCTTCGCCGAACCCTTCCCGAACAGCATGTAGGCCACCAGCAGGCCCAGGCCCGGGCCGGGGTTCGCCTCGAGCAGGAACAACACCGACTTGCCCATCTCGACCACCTGCTGGGTCCCCAGCGGAGTCAGGATGCCGTGGTTGATCGCGTTGTTCAGGAACAACACCTTCGCCGGCTCGATCAGGATCGAGGTCAACGGCAGCAGGCCGGCGTTCACCAGCCACTCCACGCCCACACCCGCGGCCGAGGAGAAGGCGTTCACGATCGGCCCCATCACGAAGAAGCCGAAGATGGCCAGGATCATCGCCCAGATGCCTGCGGAGAAGTTGTTCACCAGCATCTCGAAGCCGGGCCGGATCCGGTGCTCCCAGATCGCGTCCAGCTTCTTCATCGACCAGCCACCCAGCGGGCCCATGATCATGGCGCCCATGAACATCGGCACCGTGGTACCGGTGATCACGCCCATCGTGGCGATCGCACCCACCACGCCACCGCGGGTGTCGTAGACCAGCCGGCCGCCGGTGTAGCCGATCAGCAGGGGCAGCAGGTACGTGATCGACGGGCCGACGATGCCGCCGCCGTCAGGACCCC
>JBDHZJ010000133.1:0-6307 GCA_039811825.1 Propionicimonas sp. | reverse complement strand
CGTTCTGCGCGAAGCCGAGCGCGTAGGCGCGGGCGATCGCGGGCAGCAGGCGCCGCTGGTGGGTCAGGTAGTCGAGCAGCAGCACGCCGTCCGGCTGCCCGGGGGCCTCGAACTGGCGCCGCCGCAGTGCGTACCGGGTGGCGATCGACAGGCCGCGGCGGGCCGCGATCCCGCCGCCAGCGGCGATGCAGACCCGGCCCCGCACCAGCGTGCCGAGCATCGTGAAGAAGCGCCGGTTGGGGTTCTCGATCGGGGACGTGTACTGCCCGGCCTCGTTCACGCCGCCGTAGCGGTCGAGCAGCATCCGGCGCGGCACCCGGACCCGGTCGAAGCGCAGCATGCCGTTGTCGACGCCGAGCAGGCCGCCCTTGCCGCCGTGGTCGGACGTGGTCACGCCGGGCAGGTCGGCCCCGTCCTCGTCGCGGATCGGCACCAGCACCGCGTGCACGCCGTGGTTCTTGCCGCGCACGAGCAGCTGGCCGAACACCACCGCCATCCGGCCGTCGCGGGCCGCGTTGCCGATGTAGGCCTTGGTCGCCCCCGGGGTCTCGGAGTGCACGACGTACTCGTCGTCCTCGGCCATGTAGGTGATCGTGGTCTCCAGCCCGGAGACGTCGGAGCCGTGGCCGAGCTCGGTCATCGCGTAGCAGCCGAGCAGCTTCATGCTCGTGATGTCGGGCAGGAAGGTGTCGTGGTGCCAGCGGGTGCCGAGATTGGTCACCGCGCCGCCGAACAGGCCGAACTGCACCCCGGACTTGATCAGCGTGGACAGGTCGCCGTGGGCGAGCAGCTCGAACGCGATCACCGCGGCGGCCGGGTCGGGCTCGTCGTCGGCGTTGGTCTGGATACCGGCCGCGCCGAAGCCGGCGTCCGACAGCTCGGTGAGCCGGTCCAGCACCCAGTCCCTGGCCTCGTCGATGGTCTGCCCGGGGTCGCGGTGCAGGCGCTCGGCGGGGAAGGACGCCCGCGCGGCGGCCCGCCGGTCGGCGAGCTGTCCGTCCAGCGCGCGGCCCAGCGCCGCGCCCAGGGCGGCTCCGGTGAGGTGCTCGCGGTCCATCGCGACGGTCATCGTTGCTCCTGTCGTTGGGGGACGGCGGCCAGCCCGGTGGCCAGCGCCGGTGTGAAGAAGGCGTCCAGGTGGGCGAGCACCTCGCTGCGCGGCGCCCGCGGTTCGGTGGCCATCCACGCGTCCGCGGCGGCCCGGATGAAGCCGACCAGCCCGTGTCCCCAGGTGGACGCGCAGGACGGGTCCTGCCCCTGCCGGACGAGGTGCTCGGCGATCGCGGTGGTGACGTGGGCCCCGATCAGCTCCGGCAGCCCGCCGTAGGGGTCGACGCCCGAGTCGGGAGCGGGCGGGCTGAGCACGAACCGGTAGATCTCCGGGTCGCGCTCGACCAGGCCGAGGTAGGCGTCGGCGAGGTCGTGGGCGAGCCCGGGGAGTCGGCTCGCGTCGGTGAGTTCGAGGGCCGCGCGCAGGTCGTGGTGGATGAAGTCGTGGACGTTCGCGACCACGGCCGCGTACAGCCCGCTGCGGTCGCCGAAGTGCCGGTAGATGACGGTCTTGGACGTGCCGGCCTGGGCGGCGATCTCGTCCATGCCGACGCCCGCGCCGTGCTTGCGGATCGCGCGCAGCGCATCCTCGACCAGCTCGCGGCGGCGCGCCTGGCGGTGCGCGGTCCAGCGGGTGTCGCGTCCATCAGTGGTCACACCGCCACACTACCCGGTACTTCACGTATCTGCTACCGTCAGTACCGAGTAAATCTGAAGGAGGAGCGATGCCGCTTCCACGCAACGCCGTGGTGGTCGGGGGAAACCGGACGCCGTTCGCCAAGGCCGGCGGCGCCTACGCCGCCGCCAGCAACCACGACCTGCTCACCGCAGCCCTCGACGGCCTGGTCGCCCGGTTCGGGCTGGCCGGACGCGAACTGGACGAGGTGGCCGCCGGCGCCGTGCTCAAGCACACCCGCGACTTCAACCTCACCCGCGAGGCGGTGCTCTCCTCGGCGCTCGCCCCCACCACCCCCGCGGTCGACCTGCAGCAGGCCTGCGGCACCGGCCTGGAGGCCGTGGTCTACGTCGCCAACAAGATCGCGCTCGGCCAGGCCGACGTCGGCATCGGCGGCGGTGTCGACTCCGCCTCCGACGCACCGATCGCGGTGAGCGAGGGCCTGCGCAGGGCGCTGCTCGCGGCGAACCGGGCGAAGACCCTGCCGCAGCGACTGCAGGCGCTGGCCTCGATCCGGCCGTCCCACCTGGCGCCGGTCGCGCCGCAGGTCGTGGAGCCGCGCACGGGGCTGTCGATGGGCGAGCACCAGGCCCGCACGACCGCGGCCTGGGGCATCACCCGCGAGGCGCAGGACGAGCTCGCGGCCGCCTCCCACCACAACCTCGCCGCGGCGTGGAACAGCGGCTTCTTCGACGACCTGGTCACCCCGTACCTCGGCGTGGCGAAGGACACGATCCTGCGCCCGGACACCTCGGTGGAGAAGCTGGCCGCGCTCAAGCCCGTCTTCGGCGACACCATGACGGCCGGTAACTCCACCGCGCTCACCGACGGCGCCGCGGCCGTGCTGCTGGCCGAGCAGGGCTGGGCCGAGGCCAACGGCCTGCCCGCCCTGGCCCGGGTGGTGGACGCCCAGGTCGCGGCGGTCGACCACCCCGGCGGGGACGACCTGCTGCTCGCCCCCGCGCACGCGGTGGCCCGGCTGCTCGCCCGGCAGGGCATGACGCTCGGCGACTTCGAGCTGTACGAACTGCACGAGGCCTTCGCGGGCACCGTGCTGGCGACGCTGAAGGCGTGGGAGTCGGCGGAATTCTGCACCGAGCGACTCGGCCTCAGCGGCCCGCTGGGGTCGATCGACCAGTCCCGGCTGAACATCACCGGCTCCTCGCTGGCCGCCGGGCACCCGTTCGCCGCCACCGGCGCCCGGATCGTGGCCACCGCGGCCAAGCTGCTGCACGAGCGCGGCGGCCGTGCGCGCGGGCTGGTGTCGGTGTGCGCCGCCGGCGGCCAGGGGGTCGTCGCGATCCTGGAGGCGGTGTGATGGCGAGCATCCTCGAACGCGCCTTCTACTCCCGCGGCGGCCAGGCCGTGGCCGGGAAGCTCGGCCTGCCCGAGCCGCCCGTGCTGCGCCGGGGCCGGGTGCTGCCGGCCGAACCCGTGGTGCTCGCTTCGCTGGCCGGCTCGACGCTCGCCGCGGACACCCTCGCGCAGCTCGGCGTCGTCGCGACCTCCCCCCTCCCCGACGACGGCGCCGAGCTGCCCGCCTACCCGGAGCGGATCGGCGCGGTGGTCGTGGACGCCTGCGGGCTGCGCGAGATCGGCCAGCTGGAGGGCCTGCGGGCGGTGCTGCGTCCGGCGGTGCGGGCTCTGGCAGCGTCCGGACGGGTGGTGCTGCTGGCCGACGCCGACGTCGAGGGCGTCGAGGCGAACGCCGTCCGGCAGGCGCTGGACGGCATCAACCGGACAGTCGGCAAGGAGCTGCGCCGCGGCGCCACCGCCAACCTGGTCTACGTACAACCGGGGACGACGGCTGCCGACCTCGCATCCACGTTCTCGTTCCTGCTGGAGGGACGCTCCGCCTTCGTCGACGGCCAGTCCTGGACGGTGGGAGCGGCCCTTCGTGACGCCGGCTCGTCCCTCGCCGGCTCCTCAGGGACCGTGGGCCCAGAACCGGTCCCTGAGGAGGATCGCGAGGAACGAGCGATCCGTCACGAAGGGCAGCCGATGCCCCTGGCGAACCGCATCGTGGTGGTCACCGGCGCCGCCCGCGGCATCGGCGCGCAGATCGCGACCGTGGCCGCCCGGGACGGCGCGACCGTGGTGTGCGTGGACATCCCGTCCGCCGGCGAGTCACTGGCCGCGCTGGCCAACCAGTTGCACGGCACCGCGCTGCAGCTCGACATCACCGCCCCGGACGCCGGCGAGAGGATCGCCGCGCACGTGGCGTCCCGCTACGGCGCCGACGCGCGCATCCACGGCATCGTGCACAACGCCGGCATCACCCGCGACAAACTGCTCGCCAACACCGACGCGCAACGCTGGGGCCAGGTGCTCGCGGTGAACCTCGCCGCCGAGCTGCGGATCAACCCCGTGCTGCTGGACGGGCGTCCGGGCGGGCTCGCCGAGGACGGCCGGATCGTCGGCATCGCGTCCACCTCGGGCATCGCGGGGAACCGCGGCCAGGCGAACTACGCCGCATCCAAGGCGGGCGTGGTCGGGCTGGTCCGGGCCGAGGCGCCCGAGCTCGCCGGGCGCGGGATCACGGTGAACGCCGTCGCACCGGGCTTCATCGAGACCGACATGACCGCGAAGATCCCGTTCGTGCAGCGCGAGGTGTTCCGGCGCACGAACAGCCTCGGCCAGGGCGGGCAGCCCGTCGACGTTGCCGAGACCATCGGCTACTTCCTCGACCCGGCCAGCGCCGGTGTCACCGGCCAGGTGGTCCGGGTGTGCGGCCAGAACCTGGTCGGCCAGTGATGGACGCCGACGTCGAGCTGCTGCCCGCGCTCCCCCGGCTCGGCCCGCTGCTGGCCAGGGCGATGGTGCCGAGCCTCGACCGTGGCCCGGCCCGGGTGCCGTCGCGGACGGCGCTGGTCACCGGCGTCCGCCAGGACCTGGCCCGGCTCGCCGACTACGACCGCGTCTGCGGGTTCGGCCTCCGCGACCGGGTGCCGCCGACGTGGCTGCACGTGCTCACCTTCGGCCTGCACCTGCACCTGCTCTCCGGAGCGGACTCCACGATCCGGCTGGCCGGGGCGGTGCACGTGTCGAACCGGATGCGCCTGCACCGTCCCGTGACGGTGGCGGAGGCGCTGGACGTCTCGGTGCGCGTGGCCAACCTGCGTCCGCACAAGCGCGGTGCGCTGCTCGACATGGTCGGCGAGGTGCGGGTGGCCGACGAGCTGGTCTGGGACGGGGTGAGCACCTACCTCGCGTCCGGCGCGAAGGTCGATGGGGAGCCCGAGGCGGTGGCCCGCGAGGAGTTCGTGCCCGCCCCGCCGATCGCGACCTGGCGGCTGCCGGCCGACCTCGGCCGCGAGTACCGGCGCGTCTCCGAGGACCTCAACCCGATCCACACCAGCCGGGTCGCGGCGCGCGCGTTCGGCTTCGCGCGTCCGATCATCCACGGCATGTGGACGCACGCCCGCCTGCTCGCCGCGCTCGACTCCCGTCTTCCGGAGGCGTACACGGTGGAGGTCGGCTTCGCCCGGCCGATCCTGCTGCCCGCGAGGGTGGGCGCGTGGTGGCGTCCCGATGCGGACGGCTGGCGCGCCGCGGTGACCACCCCGGACGGCGCCAGGCCGTACCTGGTCGCCGGCGTCGCGGCGGGGTGAGCGATCAGGCCGGGAGGACGGTGAACTGCGACACGATCCCGTGACCGGCCCGGGTCGGAGTCTCCGGAAGGGTCAGCGCCTGGAAGTAGTGGCCCGCCTCGGTCTGCAGGAGCGAGAACGTCGTCCCCTCGCACGCGTTGGCAAGGGTGGTCTGCGTCACGGCACCACTCGGATAGGTGAGCTTCTCTGCCACGTCCGCACAGATCGGGGTGTACTTGCCGGTCTTCCAGCTGTAGACCGACGGCAGGACCTGGTAGTTCCGGACCACGCCCACGACATTGTCCCCGCTGAACGTGCCGCCGATCGCGGTCCCCCGCACGAACGCGATCGCCTTCTTCTGAACGGCGGTCACGACCTTCCCGCTCTTCAGGGTGAGGGTGAGCTTCAACGCGTACTTCTTCGCGACCCCGGCCTTGCCCGCCTTGAGCTTCGCGCCCGTGACGGCGAGGTACTTGCCTGTGCTCGTGCCCGCGTTGGCGGAGTACTTGCCCGTGACCGTGATGTCTTCGCCGGCAGCACCGCGGCCACCTTCCAGGACTTCCAGGAGCAGCCATCGAGGCCCAGCGAGACGTACCCGTAGCCCTGGGAGTCCCAGAGGCTGTCCCGGCCCACGAACACGGGCACGCGCGAGCGGACGTCGGACCCGGTCATCCGGGAGAAGTTCTGCGCGGTCACGCTCGGCCGGCACGCCGCGGCGTTCGCCGACGGGGCGTCGACGACCTGCAGGCCGGTCAGCACCACCAGCGCGCTCAGGATGGCGATGACGAATCTGTACACGTACCTGTGCCTGCGCACGGCCGCTCCTCCCCTTCGACGGTGGTCATCCTCCCGTAGGCACGATCGTGCTTCAACTCCGCCGGCTGCGGGTCAGTGGAACGCGCTGTAGGCGAACGTGTAGCCGGCAGCCTCGGCGATGCCGCGCACCTGCGGGCTGACCGCGTCGTAGCGGAAGTCGAGCGGGTACTTCGTG
>JBDHZJ010000132.1:0-6309 GCA_039811825.1 Propionicimonas sp. | reverse complement strand
GGCCGGCATGCAGTAGCTGCAGCGCAGGTTGCACCGATCGGTCAGTGAGACGCGCAGGTCACGGGCGACGCGCCCGTGGGCATCGCGGAGGGACCTCGTCCGTTCGGCGGTGGCGGTCACGACGGGGTCTGGGCGGCGAGGCGATCAACGCGCCCGATCAGGTCCGCCGCATCGGCGCCGCGGCCGACGGCGACCCCGACCAGGAAGGCGGTGAGCGGTGCGCCGGGTCGGGAGGGCCCGTGCGCAACGGTGGAGATCAGGTCGAGCAGCGCGTCCTGGTTGGCCGCGAGGGCCTCGGGCTCCACGCCTGCCTCGGTGGCCACCAGATCCAGCCAGGTGTGCATCCGGGCCAGCATCTCCGGGCTGTCCTCGTGGGGCATACCGCCTCCTCGCGGTGGGACGTGCGCTGTCACAAGGTATTCTGCCACGCGTCCGGACGCCCGGTTCGGCGGTTGACGGGGGGCGATGGTGCTCGACGACGAACGGATCGACGCCTGCGCAGCCGCCTTCACGACGCTCGGCAGGCTGCACCTCGAGGCTCCGGACGACGCGACCCTCGCGGTGCTGTGGAGCATGCTGGCCGACTGGCCGCTGCCCGACACCGACGACGCGGCCGAAGGGTTGCGGCGCTGGGCGCGGTCCCGGGACGCCCGCGAGGACGCGGCCACGATCGCCCGTGACCACAACCGCCTGTACGGGGTGTCGGCGAAGGCGCTGGTCGCCCCGTTCGAATCGGTGCACCGTGACGACGACGGCCTGGTCTTCGACACCAGCACCCTCGCGGTGCGGGAGGCCTACCGCGACCGCGGGCTGCGGGCGCCACGGTTCAACCGCGAGCCCGACGACCATGTTGGGCTGGAGTTCGACTTCGTGGGCCGGCTCGCGCTGCGCGCCCTCGATGCGCTGGAGCGGGACGATCCCGCAGCGGCGGAGGGCGAAGTGGCGGCCGCCGGCGAGTTCCTGTCCGCCCACCTGCTGCAGTGGGCTCCCGGCATGTTGCGAACGGCGTCGGACGCCGCCGGGACCCATTTCATGGCGGGCCTCGCGCTGCTCTCGCTCGGTGCGCTGGAGTCGGCGCGGGAGGACCTCGCCCCCGACGCCTGAACGCGGCAGCGCGCTACGGCTCGGACGTCTCCCGGTCGCGCGACCGCGCCCGGCGCAGCGAGCGGACGCGACGCAGCGAGATCGGACCGTCCTCGGCGCGGGCGAGTTGCCAGGGCGGGGCGAGGGTGAGGTAGGTGTCCACGACCACCTCGGGCGGATCGGTGAGACCGGTGGCGATCCAGGCCCGGATCACCGCGAGCATGTTGTGCGCCTGCTGGTTGACCGCCATGGTCTTCCACAGCTCGGTCGGCGGTGGGCCCTCGAACCGGCTGGTCACGGCGAGGACGCAGCAGCTCGCGGCCTGCTCGAGGTAGGCGGTCAGGGCGCTCGACACCGCGGACTCGTGGGCGGTCAGCACCTCGTAGACCGCACGGTGGTCGCGCACGTGGTCGAGCAGGGTGAGGTAGACCCGCCGCCAGATCTCGACATAGTCGGCGTCCGGTCGGGCCATCTGCTCGGCGAGGGCGTCGAAGCCCGGTTCCAGTTCGCCGACCAGGACGTCGGCGAGCAGCCCTGCGGGTGAGCTCGCGTGGCTGTAGAAGACCGCCCGGGACACCCCTGCCGCGGTCGTGAGCTCGGAGACGCTGATCGTCTCGGCGGGCCGGCTCGCGGCCAGCTCGAGCAACGAGTCCACCAGCCGCTGCCGCACGCGCTGGTAGCGGGGATCGTCTGCGGGGGTGCGGCCGCTCACGCTGCTCCTCCTCCGTCGCGCCTGCTTCCAAGAAGATAGTGGTTCGGTCCGGAATTCCCGGCGCGCTCCTCCACGAATCCGCCGTGGGCGCCCCTCGATGCGAATATGATTTACACGTGTCGATTACATTCGGCGCGAGGTCCCGCGAGGAGGCGGTAGGGCGATGACCGATGTCGAGCTGATCCGGACCGGTGCCACGGACGCTTCGCCGCCCGGGCCGAGCCGACGGACCTTCCTGAAGTGGTCCGGTGCCGTCGGCGGCGCGGCCGCCCTGGTCTCCGTCACCGACTTCGGGGGGACGGCCCACGCGGAGGAGCCGGCGAGCGCGGACCAGTTCATCTGGTCGGCCTGCACGGTGAACTGCGGCTCGCGCTGTCCGCTGCGCCTGCAGGTGCACGACGGGACGGTGGTCCGGGTGCTCGGCGACGACACCGGAACCGACGAACTCGGCAGCCAGCAGGTGCGCGCCTGCGTCCGCGGACGGTCGATCCGGCACCGGATCTACAACCCCGACCGGCTCAAGCAGCCCATGAAGCGCAAGGAGGGCACCAAGCGCGGCGAGGAACAGTGGGAGACGATCAGCTGGGACCAGGCACTGGACGAGATCGCGGCGAAGATGACCGAGATCAAGTCGAAGTACGGCAACGAGGCGATCTACATCAACTACGGCACCGGCACTCTCGGCTCCACGATGGCCTGCTCCTGGCCGCCGGACCAGACGCCGTTCGCCCGGCTGATGAACACCTGGGGCGGCTACCTCGACCACTACTCCGACTACTCGACCACGGAGATCACCTCGGCCTACCCGTACTTCTACGGCACGTGGTACTCCAGCAACTCCCTCGACGACGCCAAGAACTCCCGGCTGCAGGTGATGTTCGGCAACAACCCGCTGGAGACCCGGATGTCGGGTGGCGGGCTCACCTTCGTCACCCAGCAGACCAAGAAGGAAAGTGGGGTGCGGACGATCATCATCGACCCGCGCTACTCCGAGACGGCGGCGCTGGTCGCCGACGAGTGGGTGCCGATCCGGCCGGGGACGGACGCGGCGCTGGTGGCCGGCATGATCCACGAGATGCTCGCCGGCGACCTGCACGACCAGGCGTTCCTCGACAAGTACTGCGTGGGTTTCGACGAGCACACGCTGCCCGACGGCGTCCCGGCCAACTCCTCCTACCGCAGTTACGTCGAGGGCAAGGGCCCGGACGGGATCGAGAAGACCCCGGACTGGGCGTCCGACATCACCGGCATCCCCGCCCAGCAGATCCGGCAGCTCGCCCGCGAGATCGCGCAGGCGAAGCCGTGTGCGATCACCCAGGGCTGGGGGCCGCAGCGGCACGCCAACGGTGAGCACTCGTCCCGGTCGATCTTCCTGCTCGCCTGCGCCACCGGCAACGTCGGCATCCCCGGCGGCGGCATCGGCGCCCGCGAGGCCGCCCCCGGCCTGCCGTTCAGTTCGCCGTTCAACACCGGCGTGACGAACCCGTCGATGAAGCTGATCTCGGTGTTCTCGTGGCTGGACGCGGTCGACCACGGCGCGGAGATGGACACGTTCAACGCGGGAGTGCTGGACAAGGTGGCGCCCGGCGTGCGCTGGATGAAGGTGCCGGTGGACGCGAACGGTGAACCGACCAACACCAAGCTGGAGACCCCGATCAAGATGGTCTGGCAGTACGCCGGCAACTCGATCGTGAACCAGACCGGCGACAACAACGGCTCGGTCGCGATCCTGCAGGACGACACCAAGGCAGAACTGATCGTGACCTGCGACATCCAGTACACGGTGTCGTGCCGCTACAGCGACTACATCCTGCCGGGCACCTCGGCCGCGGAGGAGGACGACATCCACCCCGGTGAGAACGCCGGTCCGATGGCGTACGGCATCGTCTCCACGCAGGCGATCGAACCGCTGTACGAGTGCCGCACGATCTACGACATCTGCTGGGAGCTGTCCAAGCGGCTCGGCACCGAGCAGGCGTTCACCGAGGGGAAGACCCGGGAGGACTGGCTGCGGGCCGCGATCGAGGCCACCCGGGCGTCCGACCCGAGCCTGCCGGACTACGACGCCTGGAAACAGATGGGTGTCTACCGCAAGGACGCCGGCCCGATCGTCGCGCTGGCCGACTTCCGGGCCGATCCGGCGGCCAATCCGCTGCCGACACCGTCGGGGAAGATCGAGATCTACTCCGACCAGCTGCGCCGGATGGCCGAGAAGTGGCAGTTCGGCGTGTTCCGTCCCGAGCTCGAGGGCGACCGGCTGGTGCCGCTGCCCGAGTACGTCGAGACCTGGGAGGGTCCGATGGAGGCGCGGGCGTCCGAGAAGTACCCGCTGCAGGTGATCGGGCACCACTTCAAGGGACGCACGCACTCCACCTACGGCAACGTCGACTGGATGAAGGAGGCGCACCACCAGACGGTGTGGATCAACCCGCTCGACGCCGAGTCCCGCGGGATCGCCAACACCGACCAGGTGTTCGTCTACAACGACCGCGGCACGGTCCGGCTGGAGGCGAGGGTCACTGAACGGATCATGCCGGGGGTGATCTCGATCCCGCAGGGCGCCTGGTTCGACCCGCAGCCGGTCTCGGTGGTGAGACCACCGGCCGACGCGAACGCCGACCACCCGGTGGACGTGGCTGGCAGCGTCAACACGCTGACCTCGCTGCACCCCTCGGCCCAGGCCAAGGGGAACCCGTCCCACACCACCATCGCCAACGTGGTGAAGAGCTAGGAGGGCACGGAGATGACCGATGATCTGACCCAGGCCGGCGCCAAGTACGGCTTCTTCTTCGACCAGACGCTCTGCAACGGGTGCAAGGCCTGCCAGGTGGTGTGCATCGACAAGCACGACCTGCCGCTCGGTGTGATGTGGCGGCGGGTGGCCGAGTACTCGGGCGGCACATGGCGCCTCTCGGGCAACACCGCGGTGCCGAACATCTTCACCTACTACACGTCGGTGGCGTGCAACCACTGTGAGAACCCGGTCTGCACGCAGGTGTGCCCGACCACGGCGATGACGCAGCGCGACGACGGCACGATCTACGTCGACGAGACCAAGTGCGTCGGTTGCCGGTACTGCGAGTGGGCCTGCCCGTACAGCGCGCCGCAGTTCAACGCCGACACCGGCCACATGTCCAAGTGCGACCTGTGCTACGACTACCGCTCGGAGGGGATGCAGCCGGCCTGCGTGGCCGCCTGCCCCTCGCGGGCGCTGGACTGGGGGCCGATCGACGACCTCCGCAAGGAGTACGGCACCGAGGCGGGGATCGCCCCGCTGCCGGACCCGGCCATCACCTCGCCGCATCTGGTGGTCAAGCCGCACCGGGACGCCCAGCCGTGGAACAGCGCCACCGGCCACATCGCGAACCCCGGGGAGATCTGATGAACGTCCATGAGTTGCCGATGGTGATCTTCACCCTGTTCTCGCAGATGTCGGTGGGCACCTTCATCACGCTCGGCGTCGTGCAGTTCGTCGCGTCCCGGCGGGCCGACGAGGAGACGGCCGAGCGGGTGGTGGCGCCGGCCCTCTACGCGATCGGCCCGACGCTCGTGGTCGGCCTGGTCGTCTCCATGCTGCACATGAACGACATCGGGCACACCTTCAACGTGATCCTGCACGTGGGCTCGTCGTGGCTGTCCCGGGAGATCCTGTTCGGGGTGGGCTTCGCCGCCTTCGGCTTCCTGTTCGCCCTGCTGGAGTGGTTCAAGGTGGGCAGCGCGGTGCTGCGCCAGGTGATCGCGGTGGTGACGGCCCTGCTCGGCATCGGCCTGATCGTCGCGGAGTCCTCGATCTACTACACGCTGGCCGCCGTGCCGGCCTGGCACCACTGGGCCGTCCCGTTCCAGTTCTTCGCCTCGGCCGTGCTGCTCGGCGTCCTCGCGGTCGGCTCGGCCCTGATGATCGTCACCCTGGTCCGGGCCCGCGCTGCCGAGGCGGGGACGGCGGACGACGCACCGGAGGCGGCGGAGGCCGTCGCGGAGGCGCCGGACGCCGAAGCCGGGGTGGGGCCGGACGATCCCGAGGCCGGTGGCGGCCTGGCGGTCCAGGTGCGCCGGCGGGTCAGGGAAATCAACGCACCGACCAGTGAGGCCGAGTGGGCCCTGACCTCGACGCTGCTGAAGGGCATCGCCGTCGTGGGCGCCACGGTGGCCGTGCTGCTGCTCGCGATGTACCCGATCTACCTCGCCGACCTCGGTGCGGCCGGTGCGGCGGGCCAGGCGTCCCTGGCCGTGTTCGCCAGCCCATGGCTCGCCCTGCGGCTCGTACTGCTGGCCGCCACCGCGATCGTGCTCGGCTTCTTCGTGTACCGGATGGCGGGCAAGGTGGCGCTGGCCGAGGCGAAGGTGCTGGTGATCGCCGTCCTGGTCAGCCTGGTCCTCGCCTTCACCAGCGAGTTCATCGGGAGACTGCTGCACTACGCCGCGATGGTGAGGGTCGGGCTCTGAGCGCCCCGCCGACGCCTGCGGTCGGGGTGGCCGCCTGTGGCTACGCCGTCTCGCGCCTGCTGCTGGTG
>JBDHZJ010000131.1:0-6309 GCA_039811825.1 Propionicimonas sp. | reverse complement strand
CCGAAGCCCGGCGGCAGCAGGCCGCGGTTGGCGAGGTCGTAGATCGCCGGCAGCAGCTTCTTGCGGGCGAGGTCTCCGGTGACACCGAACAGCACCAGGGCCGAGGGCCCGGCCATCCTGGGCAGGCGCGGGTCACGCTGGTCACGAAGCGGGTTCACGTCTGCGAGCGTACAAGCAGCCGGGCGCGCACCGAGCGCGCCGTCGCCGTCGGGACGGGATCGTGGCTAAACTGCGCAGGACCTTGCCGGATCGGGATCGGGGAGCGAATGAAACCAGCCGAGGAGGGCGTGCCGCTGGCCGCCCTGGAGCCCGGCGACTGGCGTTCCGTGGCCATGGCGTACGTCGCGCTGGCCAAGCCCCGGATCATCGAACTGCTCCTGGTCACGACCATCCCGGCGATGTTCCTCGCCGCCGGTGGGTTCCCGGACTGGCAGCTGGTGCTGTGGACGCTGCTCGGCGGCACGGCCGCGGCCGGCAGCGCGAACGTGTTCAACTCGGTGCTGGACGCCGACATCGACGCCCGGATGCGGCGTACCCGGCGGCGTCCGATGGCCCGCGACCTGGTCCAGCCCGGCCGGGCCCTCGCGTTCGGCGCGGTGCTGGGCATCGCGGCCACGCTCATGCTCGGGCTGGGGGCGAACTGGCTCTCGGCGGCGCTGGCGCTGGTCGCGAACCTGTACTACGTGTTCGTCTACACGATGGCGCTCAAACGGCGCACCTCCCAGAACATCGTCTGGGGCGGCATAGCCGGTTGCTTCCCCCCGCTGATCGGCTGGACGGCGGTGACCGGGTCGGTGGCGTGGACGCCGTTGGTGCTGTTCGCGATCGTCTTCGCCTGGACGCCGCCGCACACCTGGGCGCTCGCGCTGCGCTACCGGGAGGACTACCTGAACGCGCACGTGCCGATGCTGCCCGTGGTGGCGCCGCCGGTGCGGGTGGCCTGGCGGATCCTGGCCTACAGCGCGCTGACCGTCGCGGTCAGCCTGCTGCTCTGGCCGGTGGCCGGCACCGGCTGGCTCTACCCGGCCGTCGCGGGCGTCGCCGGCGCCGCGATGCTGGCCGAGGCGGTGGCACTTCTACTGAGGGCCCGCCGGGGCCTGCGGGACGCCGCGCTCAAGCCCATGCGGCTGTTCCACCTCTCCAACAGCTACCTGGCGGTCGTGTTCATCGCCGCCGCCGTCGACCCGCTGGTCTTCGGCTGATCCCCGAGTTGTCAGAATCTCAGACGCCTATAGCCGCATGAGATTCTGACAACTCGGCGGTGGGGCCGCGGGTGAGCCACCACAGGTTCGCGAGTGCGGCGGTGAACAGCGTGGTGCCCAGCATGTGCAGGGTGACCAGTGCGGGCGGCAGGGCCAGGAAGTACTGCGCGTAGCCGATCGCACCCTGGGCCAGTTCGACGCCGAGCAGCAGCGCGACGGCCCGGCGCGCCCGGCCCGTGGTCACCACCAGCAGCGCGACGGTCAGGATCACCACCGCCCAGACGCTGAGCGAGTGGACGCGGGCGATGCCGGTCAGGTCGAGGCCGTTGCGGGCGGCGCCGCCGTCCCCGGAGTTCGGGCCCGCTCCGGTGACCGCCACGCCCAGCAGCACCGCCACCGCGCCCAGCGCCGCGGCCGCCCCGACGAGGAGCCGGGCGTGGGGGCGGACCCGTGCCGGCCGGACCGGCCAGGTCTCGTGCACGAGCACGACGCACACCACGATCAGCACGACCGACGGCACCAGGTGCAGCCCGACCACCCACGGGTTGAGCCCGGTGAGCACCGTGATGCCGCCGAGCACCGCCTGGGCGGGAATGCCGAGACCTGCGGCGAACGCCAGTCCGCGGACCCGCCGTCGGGGCCGGCCGGCTGCGTCCCTGGCCCGCCAGGCGGCGACGAACGTGCCGATCGCGATCGCGGCGAGCACGAAGGTGAGGGTCCGGTTGCCGAACTCGATCAGTGCGTGCGCGTCCGCGGCGGCGTGCGGGACGTACGACCCGGGGGTGCACTGCGGCCACGTCGGGCAGCCGAGGCCGGAGCCGGTGACCCGGACCAGCCCGCCGGTGACCACGATGCCCATGTTGGCGAGCAGCGAGGCGACGGCCCAGCGCCGCAGCGCGGTGGGACTGCCTACGAGATCCATCGGAACACCTTTCTGGCCAGGGCCACAGCAGCGACGGCCCAGACGAGGACGACCAGCAGCGGCAGGGGATCGAACGCCCCGGTGGCGAGGTTGCGCAGCGTCTCGCCGAGCGCGGTGGTGGGCAACAGGCCGAGCACGGGCTGCGCCCACGCGGGGAAGCTGTCCACGGGCACCAGCAGGCCGCCCGCAGCCCCCAGCAGGTAGATCAGGTTTGCCAACCCGAGGGTGAGTTCCGCGGACGCCCGTCCGGCGAGGGCCAGCGCGAGCCCGGCGAACGCGACCAGCGCGAGCGGCACCACCGCCACCGTGACCAGCACCTGCGCCGGCACCGGGGCCGGCGTCCAGCCGAGCAGGAGCCCGGCCGCGACCAGCACCACCGCCTGGCCGAGGGCCAGCAGGGCGATCGTGGTGGCCTTCCCGGCCAGCAGGTCGGACCGGCGCAGGGGCGTGGCCACGAGCCGTTCGAGCACCCCGTAGCGGCGTTCGAAGGCGGTCGTGATGGCCGGCGAGGTGAACCCGCTCGACCACAGCCCGAGCGCGATCACCGACGCCACGAACGGCTCCCGGGCGAGCCCGAGCCGGTCGCCGGCGAGCACCCCGGCCACGACCAGGCCGAGCGGGATGACCAGCGCCAGCAGGAGCTGTTCGGAGTTGCGGACCACCAGCCGGGTCTCCATCCAGGCGTGCCGCAGGACGCGCCGTGCCCACGGCGCCGGGGCAGCGGCGGGGGTCAGGTCGAGGACGCTCACCACGAACCCCCAGGGGTGGTCAGGTCGAGGAACAGCTCCTCCAGGCCCTTCTCCGCGGTGAGTTCGGCAACCGTCCCGGCAGCGACCCGGCGTCCGGCGTTCAGCAGGACCACCCGGTCGGCGAGTTGCTCGGCCTCGTCCATCGCGTGCGTGGTGAGCAGGACGGCGACGCCGGCCCCCCGGAGTTCGCGAACCAGCGTCCAGACCTGCCGCCGGGCGTGCGGGTCGAGCCCTGCCGTGGGTTCGTCCAGGAACACCAGCTCGGGGCGTCCGACGACCGCGCCGGCGAGGTTGACCAACTGCTGCTGGCCCCCGGACAGCCGGCGGTAGGGGGTGTTCGCGAAGCCGTCGATGCCGAGGGCTGCGACCAGCGCCGGCACCGGCAGGGGAGCGACGTACAGCGACGCGAGGTAGTCGAGGAGTTCGCCGGGCCGCACCCCCGACCAGGCGCCAGTGGCCTGCGGCATCAGCCCGATCCTGGCGTTCGCCGACGCGCTGCCGGCGGGCTGGCCGAGAACCTCGATGTGGCCGTGGTCGGGGCTGAACAGGCCGGTGCAGCACCGGATCATCGTGGTCTTGCCCGCCCCGTTGGGTCCCAGCACGGCGGTCACCTCGCCGGGCGCCGCGGCCAGGCTCAGTCCGTCCAGCACCACCCGGCCACCGAGGCTCAACCGCACGTCGGCGACGGTCAGGGCTGCGGTCACGTGCTCAGTGTAGGGTCCCGGAACGCCGCTGCCCGGCCCCCTCGCGGGAACCGGGCAGCGGTGGTTGTGGGTAGCGGGTCAGGCCTTCTCGGCCACCTCGGCCGGGGACCCGATCGCGTTGTCGGCGGCCGGCTCGATCTCGTTCCGGGTGCCGGGGACGGTGTCCTTCAGGTGGGCGAAGTCCGCGGCGGTCAGCATCGGCTGGTCGATCCGCATGCCGTAGAAGGACCGCCACACCATGTACGCCGAGGCCAGGAAGAACACCACGGCCAGCACGGCGTTGATCGCCGGGTTGCTGATGATCAGCGACAGCTCGATCGCCAGCATGCCGAACAGCGTGGTGAACTTGATCACCGGGTTCAGGGCCACCGAGGAGGTGTCCTTGAACGGGTCGCCGACCGTGTCGCCCACGATGGACGCGTCGTGCAGGTCGGTGCCCTTGGCCTGGAGATCCACCTCGACGATCTTCTTGGCGTTGTCCCAGGCGCCACCGGCATTGGCCATGAAGATGGCCTGGTAGAGCCCGAAGATGGCGATCGAGATCAGGTAGCCGATGAAGAAGAACGGCTCCACGAAGGCGAACGCCAGGGTGGCGAAGAAGATGCCCAGGAAGATGTTGAACATGCCCTTCTGGGCGTACTGGGTGCAGATCTCCACGACGCGCCGGGAGTCCTTCACCGAGGCCTTGGTGGAGTTCTCGAGGTCGATGTTCTGCTTGATGAACTCGACCGCCCGGAACGACCCGGTGGTGACGGCCTGCATCGAGGCGCCGGTGAACCAGTAGATGATCGCGCCACCGGTGAGCAGGCCCAGCAGGAACGGGACGTGGAGCAGGGACAGGTTGTCGATCCCGTTGGTGAGCCCGCTGGTCAGGCCCATGATGATCGAGAAGATCATCGTGGTGGCGCCGACGGCAGCCGTGCCGATCAGCACGGGCTTGGCGGTCGCCTTGAAGGTGTTGCCCGCGCCGTCGTTGGCCTCCAGCAGGTACTTGGCCCGCTCGAAGTTGGGCGTGATCCCGTAGTCGCGCTTGAGCTCGTCCTCGATTCCGGGGATCGACTCGATCTGGGACAGCTCGTAGACGGACTGGGCGTTGTCGGTGACCGGGCCGTAGGAGTCGACCGCGATGGTGACCGGGCCCATGCCGAGGAAGCCGAACGCGACCAGGCCGAGGGCGAACACGCCCGGGGCGAGCATGATGCCGCCCGCGGCCAGGTCGTTCGGATCGATCGCGGGTAGCAGGGTCGACACGCCGTACGCGCCGGCCATCAGGCCCACGATCGCGATCCCCAGCCAGTACGCCGAGAAGTTGCCCGCGACCAGGCCGGAGAGGATGTCGAGCGACGAGCCGCCCTCCTTGGCCGACTTCACGACCTCCTCGGTGTGCTTGGCCTTGACGCCGGTGAACACCTTGACCAGTTCGGGGATGATCGCCCCGGCGAGGGTGCCGAAGCTGATGATCAGGGCGAGTTGCCACCACAGGTTCGGGTAGCCGGGAATGTCCGACATCAGCATCGCCGAGATGACGAAGGTGAGCACGATCGAGACGATCGAGGTGATCCACACCAGCGAGGTGAGCGGGGTCTCGAACTCCATCTCGTCCGCGTCGCCGTACTTCGACTTCGCCCAGAGCGCGTTGCCGAAGTAGGAGATGGCCGAGGCGACCAGCATGATCGCGCGGATGAAGAAGATCCAGACCAGGAAGTGCGCCTGCAGGTCGGCCTGCACGCCCAGCAGGATGAACGTGATCAGCGCGACGCCCGTGACGCCGTAGGTCTCGAAGCCGTCCGCGGACGGGCCGACCGAGTCGCCGGCGTTGTCACCGGTGCAGTCGGCGATCGTGCCCGGGTTGCGGGGGTCGTCCTCGCCGATCTTGAACACGATCTTCATCAGGTCGGAGCCGATGTCGGCGATCTTGGTGAAGATGCCGCCCGCGATCCGCAGGGCGGACGCGCCCAGCGACTCGCCGATCGCGAAGCCCAGGAAGCAGGCGGTGGCGATGTCGGAGGGCAGGAACATCATGATCGAGAGCATCATGATCAGCTCGGTCGAGATCAGCATCATGCCGACGCTCATGCCCGAACGCATCGGGATGTTGTGCACCGGGTAGGGCTTGCCCTCGAGCGCGGCGAACGAGGTGCGCGAGTTCGCGAACGTGTTCAGCCGGATGCCGTACCAGGCGATGCCGTACGAGCCGGCCATGCCGATCAGCGCGAACAGCAGCACGATCACGACCCGGCCCCAGCCGCCGGTGGTGTTGAGGAAGCCGAAGTAGATGAAGATCACCGAGCCGATGAAGGCGAACAGCGTGAGCAGGAACTTGCCCTGCTGCAGCAGGTAGGCCTTGCAGGTCTCGTAGATCAGCTCGGAGACGTCCTTCATGGACTGGTGCACCGGCAGGTTCTTCAGCTTCATGTAGCTGACCAGGCCGAACGCGAAGCCGCCCACGCAGATCACCAGGCCGATCAGCAGCAGGTTCCAGCCCGAGACGCCACCGACCGCGACGTGCAGGTCGGGCAGCGGGAGGTCGAATTCACTCTGGTGAGTGGTGTGGCCGGTCTCACCGCCGCCGCCGGAGCAGGCGGTCAGGGTCAGCGCCAGCAGCCCGAAGACCGCGAGCAGGACCGAGCGCACCCGCGTGCGCGATCGTCCGGCGGACGGTTGGGTATCGAGCGAGGGAGTCGTCACGATTCTTCCTTCTACAAGGGTGTCTGTTGTTGTTGATGCTCTGT
>JBDHZJ010000130.1:0-6318 GCA_039811825.1 Propionicimonas sp. | reverse complement strand
CCTGGTCCGAGACGACCTTCAGCTTCTTCAGCTGCCGGCCCTCGCCCATGTGCAGCATCTTGTCCAGTAGACCCACGACTGTTCGCTTCCTGATTGCGCGGCAAGAGCGTCACGCCTCAGCGCGACGGCCACCCCATCCTAAGCGGTGCGGGAAGCCGGACCTCAATCGGGCTCGGTCTCGCCCAGCTCGGAGTCCTCGATGTGGGTCGGGTCGAGCACGCGCTTGAGGAACACCTGCGTCCGCTTCTCCTTCGGAGCGGTGATCAACTCCGCGGACGGGCCCTCCTCGACGATCACGCCGCCGTCCATGAAGATCGTGCGATCGGACACGTCTCGGGCGAACAGCATCTCGTGGGTGACCACGATCATGGTCATGCCGGCCTCGGCCAGGTCGCGCATCACGGCGAGCACGTCACCGACGAGTTCGGGGTCGAGCGCGGCGGTGGGCTCGTCGAAGAGCATCACCCTCGGGTCCATCGACAGCGCCCGGGCGATCGCGACCCGCTGCTGCTGGCCGCCGGACAGCTTGGCCGGGTGGTAGCTCATCCGGTCCGACAGCCCGACCAGCTCCAGGTTCTTCTTCGCGATCTCGATCGCTTCCGACTTCGAGCGCTTGAGCACCTGCCGCTGCGCGATCACGCAGTTGCCGAGGGCGGTCATGTTCGGGAACAGGTTGAACGACTGGAACACCATGCCGACGTGGGTGCGCACCTGGTTCAGTTCCACGTCCGGGTCGGTCATCTCGGCACCGAGCAGGGTGATCGAGCCCCTGGTCGGCGTCTCCAGCAGGTTCACGCAGCGCAGCAGGGTCGACTTGCCCGAGCCGGACGGGCCGATCACGCAGACCACCTCGCCCTGCTCGACGGTCAGGTCGATGCCCTTGAGCACCTCGTTGTCGCCGAAGCTCTTGTGCAGGTCGGAGATCACGACCGGCGGCGCGCTGGATTCCAGGTCGGGGAACAGGTTGGTGCTCATCGCTTCGGGTCCAGCTTCTTCTCGAGCTTGCCCACCAGCCAGGTGAGGGGCAGGGTCACCATCAGGTAGGCGATCGCCACCATGACGATCGGGGTCGCGTTGCCGGTCGTGCTCAGCGCGTCCTGGCCGAACGTCGTCAGTTCCTTCTCGGTGACGGCGAAGCCGGCGGCGTACAGCAGCGACGTGTCCTTGAGCAGCATCACGAACTCGTTGGTCATCGGCGGGATCACGATGCGCATCGCCTGCGGCAGCACCACCCAGAACATGGTCTTGCCCGAACTCATGCCGAGCGAGCGCGCCGCCTCGGTCTGGCCCGGCGAGACGGCCTGGATGCCGGCCCGCACGATCTCGGCCGCGTACGCACCGGTCACGATGGTCAGCGCGAGGATGCCCGCGCCCGGGCCGCCGCCGGGGATCCGGAACCCGAACGCGATCGGGATCACGTAGGCGGCGGTGAAGATCGTCAGCAGCGCCGGGATGCCGCGGAAGAGTTCGATGAACGCGGACGCCGCCCAGCCCAGCGGCCCGCCCGCGAGCTTCAGCACCGCGAGCAGCACGGCCAGCAGGGAGCCCAGGATGAAGCTCGAGATCGTGTAGATCAGGGTGTTCTTGAGCGCGACCGTGATGATCGCCGGCCACATCTGCTTCGCGACCGTCGGGTTGAAGAACACCTTCTGGATCTCTTGCCAGTCGGCGAAGCTGGCCGCGAGGACCAGGACGAGGATCCCGACCACATAGGACGTGACCCTGCCGAGCCGCGCCCGGACGGTCGGTTTCAGGTAGGGCAGGACGCTCACGGGGCCTCCCGGGTTCAATGCGAATCGGGTGGGCCGGGACGATGCCCGACCCACCCGATCAGCTCAGCCGAAGTACTTCTTGTAGATCGTGTCGTACGTGCCGTCGGCGCGCAGTGCCGCCAGCTGCTCGTTCACCGCGGCGAGGAGTTCCGGCTTCTTGCCCTTGGCGAGGGCGAAGCCGTACTGCTCGTTGGTGTTGTAGGTCTCGACGATCTTGTAGCCCGGGTCGTCGACCTCGTGCTGGTGGTTGACCGGCTGGTCCTGCAGGAGCGCGTCCACCTGGCCGGCCTGCAGCGCGATCCACATCTTGCCGTCGTCGGCGAAGTCGACGATCGTCGCGCCCGACGGGGCGTTCTCGTTGGCGTAGGACTTGCCGGTGCTGCCCTTCTGCACGCCGATCTTCTTGCCGTCGGTGCCGGCGAGGTTGGCGATGCCGGAATCGGCCTTCACCAGCAGCGACTGCAGCGAGTCGTAGTACGCGTCGGCGAAGTCGAGGTTCTGCTTGCGCTCGTCGGTGATCGTCATCGCGGACGCCGCCATGTCGCAGGTGTTCGCCTCGAGCGCGGTGCCGGACTGCAGAGCGTCGAAGTTGGTCACGACCACGGTGAGGGTGAGGCCGAGGTTCTTCGCGATGGCGTCGACGAGTTCGATGTCGAAGCCGGTGTAGCCGCTCGCAGTCGTCGCGTCCTCGAACTCGAAGGGCTTGTACGGAATGTCGGAGCAGATGGTCAGCGTGCCTGCCGTGACCAGGCCGTAGTCGGCGGCCGGGGCGGACGCCGCCTCGGACGCCGCAGTGCTGGCCGGGGTCGCCGGGGTGCTGGTACACGCGCTGAGCGTGAGGGCGAAGGCGGCCACCGTTGCCGCCAGGGTCAGTGTCTTCTTGACGAGCATGTCGTGGAACTACTTTCTCGAAAGCGGACATTTCCCCCGGGGGTGCGGAACGTCTGGCGACGTTACCGCTCCCATGTGAAGGTGGCGTTACAGTACCGCCTCCGTTCCGGGGCTCAGATCACGATTTCACTACGACTTCCCCCGCAGGACGGCGGCAAGAGTGGCCGCCAGGCCTCCCCGATCGGCGACCACGACGTCGTCGAGGCCGAGCCAGTCGGCCATCCGGCGCAGTTCGGCGGCCAGCCGGACGGCGGTCCCGGCCTCGGGCGCGCCGTCCTCCAGCCAGGCCGACTGCACCCGCAGCGCGCCCGCCTTCCGGTCGGCCTTCAGGTCGACCCGCGCGGCGATGGTGTCGTCCATCACGAACAGGTACACGTAGTAGCCGTGCACCCGGTCGGCCTTCGGGGTGTAGAGCCCGATCCGGTAGTGCGTGCCGAACGTCTCCAGCAGGCGGGCGCGGTCGAACACGAGCGTGTCGAACGGGGCGACCAGCGCCTGCCCGGCCACCTTCCGCGGACGTGCGGCCGCCGTCCACAGGTAGGCCGGTGACGTCCACCCCTTCACGGTGACCGGTTCCACCTCGCCGGTGGCGACCAGCGCGTCGAGCGCCGCCCGGGTCCGGGCCCGGTCGGTGTAGAAGTACTCTGCCAGCCACGGCTCGGTGAACACCCCCAGCGCCGCGGCGGCGCGCCGGGCCAGGGTCAGCCGGGCCTCGTCCTCACTCGGGGTGGGTGCGTCGAACACCGGCTTCGGCAGCACCCGCTCCGGCAGGTCGTAACGCCTCTCGAACTGGATGTTGCGGCCCGCACTGGTGAGTTCACCGGTGTAGAACAGCCACTCGCAGGCGTGCTTCACCGCCGACCAGTTCCACCAGCTGCCCGGGGTGCGCTCCTCGTCGTGTTCCACCTGCCGCGCGGTCAGCGGTCCGCGCTCGGCCACCTGCCGGTACACCTTCTCGACCAGGCCGGGGTGCTCGGCGAGCAGCTTCTGGCTCCAGCTGTCGCGGCGCTCGCGGTGACCCTCGGCACGCCAGCGCAGCGCCGGCTGCAGGTTCACGTCGATCAGGCACGCCGCGTGGCCCCAGAACTCGTAGACCCGTCGCGGCGCGGCGTTGCCCGCGCGGTCGAGCAGCGTCCGGTCGTAGGGCCCGAGCCGGGCGAACAGCGGCACGTAGTGGGCACGGACGCACACGTTGACCGAGTCGATCTGGAACTGGCCGACCCGGTTCAGCACCTGCTGCAGCTGGCGCATCGTGGCCGCGGTCTCCGGCCGGCGCCCGAACCCCTGCGCGGCGAGCATGGTGCGGCGGGCCTGGGCGGCGGTCAGGGATGCGGTCACGGCGGGAGCCTAACGCCCGCCACCGACAGGCCCGGTCCGGGCGCCTACGGGACGTTCCTCGCCCGGAGGACCGTCGCCACGACCATCCCGATCGCCACGATGCTCAGCACGAGGGCGAGCAGTGCATTGCGGAAGCCGCCGCTGCCGATCACCCGGAAGATCATGAACCCGGCCAGCACGACGGAGGCGAGGGTGGCCCGCGCCAGGGTGCTGTTGAGCGCCGAGGTGCTCCGGGACGGTGCCGGCTGGTTCCCGGGAGCCGGAACGGGCGGCGGCGGCGCCGGAGCACTCGCCGGGTACCGCGCCGGGGTGCGCGGCTGCTGCGGGGACGGCGTCCGGACCGGGCGGGTCGGGACGGACACGTCGCGGTCGGGCGAGGGGGCGGCCCTCGGCAACTCGGAGGGTGCGGGCGGGGACGACTGCGTCCACTCCGCGGGGGCATCCCACACCGGCTGCGGGGCGGAGTCCGGGGCCCAACCGAGGAAGTCGTGCTCCGGGGTGGTCACCCCGCCATGCTCGCACACCGGCCGCGTCCGGACATGCGAAGAGACCCGCACGTGGCGGGTCTCTCTGCGGTGTGGTTCAGCGGGTGACGCGACCGGCCTTGATGCAGGACGTGCACACGTTGAGGCGCTTCGGCGTGCCGTTCACGACCGCACGCACCCGCTGGATGTTCGGGTTCCAGCGCCGGTTGGTCTTCTTCTTCGACCAGGGCACGTTGTGCCCGAAGCCGGGACCCTTGGCGCAGATGTCACAGACGGCAGCCACCGGAGTACTCCTTGTTGTCTAGCGAAATCGCGCGGACGGGCGCGCGTAGGCATTGGCCCCTCAACGGGGACCTGCCTACGATACCCGACCCGGGCGATCCGGTGCCAATCGACCCGATCGGGAAGGCCCTCGCACCGTGCGGTGCGTTCCCGGTCCGGTCGCGTCCGGATCTGCCACAGTTGTGGCCGAGGGCTGAACAGCCGCGCGCATCAACGGATCGGGAGTGGCTGTGACCGGAACACGCAGGATCGGGATCGCCAGCATGGGCGGCACCATCGTCATGCAGCAGGGCAAGGACGAGGGCCTGGTCCCGACGCTGGACCCTGCCGACCTGGTCTCCGGGGTACCGGAACTCCGCGGCCTGGTCAGCGTGACGGTCGAGACCATCTCGAAGGTGGGCTCACCGTCGATCCGGTTCGCCGACGTGGTCCGAGCCTTCGGATGGGCCCGGCGCGCGGTCGACGACGGCGCCGTCGGCGTGGTGGTCACCCACGGCACCGACACCCTCGAGGAGACCGCCTTCCTGCTGGACCTCTGGTGGGACCGCCCGGCCCCGCTGGTCGTGACCGGGGCGATGCGCTCGCCCGGGGAGAGCGGCGCCGACGGTCCGGCCAACCTGCTGGCCGCAGTGCTCACCGCCATCGCCGCGGAGTCCCGCGACCGCGGCGTGCTGGTCGTGATGAACGACGAGGTGTTCGCCGCGTCGGCCGTGACCAAGACGCGCAGCTTCGGCGTGGACGCGTTCACCAGCCCGCTGGGCGCTCTCGGCCGGGTCCGTGAACTCCAGGTGGAGTACGCGCTGAACCTGGCGGCCCCGCGTCCGGCTCCCCTGCCGGTGCCGGCGGGATCGGTCTGGGTGCCGATCGTGCCGACACCGCTCGGCGAGGACGAACGCACCCTCGACGCCGTGGTGGGCGCCGGCGCCGACGGGGTCGTCCTCGAGGGCGTGGGTGCGGGGCACGTCCCGGAGTCGACGGTGCCCGCGGTGGTGCGCGCGGTCGGGCGGGTGCCGGTGGTGATGGCGTCCCGGACCCGGCGGGGCCGGACCGGCCGGACGACCTACGCGTATCCCGGCGCGGAGATCGACCTGCTGCAGCGCGGCGTCCTGATGTCGGGGCACCTGAACGCCACCCAGTCGCGGCTGCTGCTCTGGTCACTGCTCGCCTCCGGGATCACGGAGCGCGGACGCATCGAGGCCGAGTTCGCTCGTCGCGGCTGATCCCTCCTGAGGGAGACTCCCTGAGCGTGCCCACCGGTGGGACGCCGGGTCCCGCCGGACAGCGATGCTCTAGCCTGAATGAACGCCTACCGCGTGGTGGAAGGGTGAGATGAGCGTGGGTCTGAAGGGTCGGCACTTCCTCAAGGAGGAGGACTTCACCCCGGCCGAGTGGCGTGGGTTGCTGGACCTGACCGCGGAGTTGAAGGCGGCGCGCAGGGCCGGGACCGAGCAGCAGTCCCTGAGCGGGATGAACCTGGCGCTGATCTTCGAGAAGACCTCGACCCGGACGCGGGCGGCGTTCGAGGTGGCCGCCCACGAGCAGGGCGCGCA
>JBDHZJ010000129.1:0-6341 GCA_039811825.1 Propionicimonas sp. | reverse complement strand
GTCGGCCTGCGCCTGGATGGCGGTGATGGCCACGGTGTTCACGATGTCCTCGACCAGCGCGCCGCGGGAGAGGTCGTTGACCGCCTTGTTCAGGCCCTGCAGGACGGGGCCGATCGCCACCGCGCCGGACGACCGCTGCACGGCCTTGTAGGTGTTGTTGCCGGTGTTCAGGTCCGGGAAGATGAACACCGTCGCCCGGCCGGCGACCGGCGAGTCCGGCAGCTTCGTCCTCGCGACGGTCGGGTCGACGGCCGCGTCGAACTGGATCGGACCCTCCAGCGCCAGGTCGGGCATCTTCTCCCGCACGATCTCGGTGGCCTCGCGGACCTTGTCCACGTCCGCGCCCGAGCCCGAGGTGCCGGTCGAGTACGACAGCATCGCGACCCGCGGCTCGATCCCGAACGCCACCGCCGTCTCCACCGAGCTGATCGCGATGTCGGCCAGTTGGGCCGCGGTCGGGTCGGGGTTGACCGCGCAGTCGGCGTACACCACCACCTGGTCGGGCATGCACATCAGGAAGGAGCCCGACACGACGCTCACGCCCGGCTTGGTCTTGATGAACTCCAGGGACGGACGGATCGTGTTCGCCGTGGTGTTGATCGCGCCGGACACCATGCCGTCCGCCATGCCCAGGTGCACCATCATCGTGCCGAAGTAGCTCAGGTCGGTGAGCTTCTCCTTGGCCTGCTCGATCGTGACCCCCTTGTGGGCGCGCAGCCGGGCGTACTCCGCGGCGAACCTCTCGATCAGTTCGGCGTCGGTCGGGTCGACCACGGTGACGCCGTGCAGGCTCAGGCCCAGCCGGGTCGCGCGCTGTTTGATCGCCTGCGCGTCGCCGAGCAGGACCAGGTTCGCCACGCCCCGCTGCAGCAGGATGTCGGCCGAGGTCAGGATGCGGTCGTCGGTCGACTCGGGCATGACGATCGTGCGCCGGTCGGACCGGGCGATGTCCTGCAACTGGTGCTCGAACATCAGCGGCGTGACCACGTCCGAGCGGTGCACCTGCAGCGCCTGCAGCAGCGCCTCGACGTCCACGTGTTCGGAGAACAGCCGCCGCGCGACCTCCACCTTGCGCGGGCTGGACGTCATCGCGCCCTCCAGCCGGAACATCCGGTCCGAGGACGTGTAGGTGCCCAGGTTGGTCATGCCGATGGGCAGCTGGTTGTGGATGCCGTCGACCAGTTTCACGATCGTGTCGGGAATCTCGTAGCCGCCCAGCAGGATCACGCCGGCCAGGGGCGGGAACGAGCCGGACCGGTGCGCCAGCAGCAGGCCGGGCAGCAGGTCGGAACGGTCGCCGGGCATGATCACGGTCGACTCCGGGGTGAGCCGGCGCAGCACGTTCGGCAGCGTCATCGCTGCCACCAGCGTGTCCTGGCTCTCCCGGTCGAGCAGGTCGGGATTGCCCAGCACCAGGTTCGCCTCGACGGCATCGAACTGGGCGCGCACGGTGGGGGCGGCGAGCAGCCGGTCCGCCGGGAGCGCCGCAGTGACCACGTCCGGCAGTTTGGCCAGCTCGGCCCGGACGGCCTCGAGGTCGTGCGGATCGACCTCGTCGCTGGCCGCGCGTTCGACCGTGGAGACGCGGTTCGCGATCACCCCGATCACCTTCGCGTGGTGGGCCCGGAACTCGGCGAGCCCGCCCTCGGCGGCCGAGAGGATGTCCTCGGGAGTCCGGTTGCGACCCGAGACCACGAGGATCACCGGGGTGTTCAGGTTCGCCGCCACTCGCGCGTTGAACGTCAGCTCGGTGGGGGAGGTGGTCGCGGTGTAGTCCGAGCCCAGGATCACCACCGACTCGTAGCGCTCCCTGATCGCCGCGTACTTCTCGACCAGCGTGTGCAGCGCGGAGTCCGGGTCGTCATGCACCTGCTCGTAGGTGACGCCGACGGCCTCGTCGTAGGTCTGCTCGATGCCGGGCTGGCCGATCAGCGTGTGCAGGATCGCGTCCTCGCTCCCGCTGGCCACGACCGGACGGAACACGCCGACCGAGCTCACCGTCCGGGTCAGGGCCTCGATCATGCCGACGGCCACCATGGACTTGCCCGTGCGCCCCTCCGGTGCGGCGACGTAGATGCTGTTGCTCACGGTGTTCAGGCTATCGCCGCTAGCGGTGATGGTCCGACCATCGTCCGTTAAAACGATTCAACCGTCCAGCAGTCGAACCCCCGCCGCAGAATGTGGACGGTTCTCATTTGCCGTCGCGACGCGGAATGAGAACCGTCCCCATGTCGCGTCGCGGGGATCCGGGGGCCAGCAGGACGGGGGCGGCGGCGGCCGGGTCAGCCGACGCGCTCGCGCAGCCAGTCGAGGTCGGCGCGCTGGCCGTCCACCCCGCCGGGGGTCTCGACCACGATCGGGGCGCCCGCGGTGGCGACCACCTCAGCGACCCCCTCCGGGTCGCAGTGGCCCTGGCCGAAGTTGGCGTGCCGGTCGGCGCCGGAGTCGAACGCGTCGCGGGAGTCGTTGGCGTGGACGAGGTCGATCCGTCCGGTGATCGCCCTGATCCTCTCCACCAGCCCGGCCAGCTCGATGCCGCCCGCGTGCGCGTGGCAGGTGTCGAGGCAGAACCCCACCCGGTCGGCGTTGGGGGACGCCGAGATCGCGTCCCACAGCATCGCGATCCGGTCGAGTCCGCGGGCCATCGCGTTCGCGCCGCCCGCGGTGTTCTCGATCAGCAGCGGCACGTCGATGGTGAGCCCGTCGATCGCCTTGCGCCAGTTGTCGAACCCCACCGCGGGGTCGTCGGACGCGAGCACGTGACCACCGTGCACGATCACCCCGGCCGCCCCGATCTCCGCGGCGGCGGTGAGCTGCTTCTGCAGGTGCTGGCGGCTCGGGATCCGGATCCGGTTGTTCGTCGAGGCGACGTTCAGCACGTACGGCGCGTGCACGTACAGCGCGACGCCCGCGTCCTCCGCGTCCCGGCGCAGCGCCACCGCACCACCCGGGTAGGCCACCTTCGGGCCCTTCCACGCCTGGGGGTCGCCCAGGAAGAACTGGCTCAGCCCCGCCTCGCGCGCCCGCGCCTCGGCGATCGGGTCCTCGGAGTCGACGTGCCCGCCCATCATCACCATGGCGGCAGTGTAGGCGGGCCGCCCGACACGTCAGCGAGGGCCACCGTTCCTCGTCGGACGCCACCGCTCGTGCCCAGGGCCTGCGTCCGGATAAGGGCGCTCGGCATGAAGGGAGGCCGTCGGCGACGAGAGGCGGCGCTCGGTGTCTAGCCCTGGTCCTCGGTGCCGGCGGACGCGGACAGCTCCCGCAGCACGGCGATCGCCTCTTCCGCCCGGTTGCTGGGCACGAGCAGGTGGTCGTGGTGGAAGCCGGCCAGCACGTTGCACGGGATCGACCGTTCGGCGAGCGCCCGCGACACGGCCGCGGTCAGCCCGACCGCATCCAGCGAGGAGTGCACGGTGAGCGTGATCCACGCGAACGTGCCCGAGTGGCCGAGCCGGAACGCGTCCGCCTCGTGCCGCTCCAGCACGAGGGTGGTGCCCTCGTCCTCCTCCACCGTCGCGAGCGCCGGCAGCGTGTTCTCGTTGGTGGTGCTCACGACCACGAACTCGCCCGGCCGCCGCACGGGTTCCAGCCCGCGCAGCAGCGCGGAGAGGTCGTTCAGCCCGGTCGGGTTCGTCGATGCGTCCACACTCACAGTCTGCTCCTGGCCGGGCGCTGGGAAAGCAACCTACGCTGGAGTAAGTTGATCATCCACACCGTGCTGCGAAGGAGCGCCGATGGACGCCGGACACCTGGCCGTCAGGTTCGCCGAATCGGCCGCGCGGCACGCGCTGCGGCCGGCCACCCGGATCGCCTCGGGGGAGGACTGGACGGTCCGCACCTACGGCGAGCTCCTGGCGGACGTCCGCCGCCTCGCCGCCCGCCTGGTCGACCTCGGCCTCGCGCCCGGCGACCGGGTCGCGATCTTCTCCACCAACCGGCCCGAGTGGACGCTGGTCGACCTCGCCTGCGCCACCGCGGGGCTGGTCTCGGTGCCGATGTACGCCACCAGCACCGCCGATCAGGCCGCCCACATCCTGGCCGATTCGGGCTGCCGGATCGCCTTCGTTGCCGGCGCGACCGAGCTGGCGAAGCTGGACGCCGTGCGTGCCGACCTGCCCGCGCTGGAGCGCGTGGTGGCGTTCGACGAGCCGGACGCCGAAGCGGACGCCACGAGCCTGGCCGGCGAGCTCTCCGCGGGTGGCGCCGTCGCCGCGGTCGACGAGCGGCTCGCCGCAGCGTCCGCCGCCGACCTCGCCACGATCATCTACACCTCGGGCACCACGGGCGAGCCGAAGGGCGTGATGCTCACCCACCGCGGCTTCACCTACCAGGTGGACGTGCTCAACCAGTACTTCGCGATCACCGACACCGACTCCTCGCTGTGCTTCCTGCCGCTCAGCCACGCGCTCGAACGCGCCTGGACCTACGTCGTGCTCGGCAACGGCGCCATGAACACCTACGTGCCCGATCCGCGGACGGTCGCCGAGATGATGGTGCGGGCCCGGCCCAACCTGCTGGTCAGCGTGCCGCGGCTGTACGAGAAGGTCCACACCGCCGCCGCCGACAAGGTCGCGGACTCCCCGGTGAAGCAGAAACTGATGGCCTGGGCGCTGCGGGTCGGTACCGAGTTCCACACCGCCGTCGCGGAGGACCGTCCGCGCAGCAAGTCGCTGATCGTGCGGTTCAAGCTCGCCGACAAGCTCGTGCTGAGCAGCATCCGCGACGCGATGGGCGGCCGCAAGAAGGTGCTGGCGTGCGGCGGCGCGCCGCTGCGGGCCGAGATCCAGGAGTTCTTCTTCGCCTGCGGGCTGCTGCTGCACTCCGGGTACGGGCTCACCGAGACCTCGCCGCTGGTGACCTTCCCCTCCCCGTCCGGCTACCGGTTCGGCACCGTCGGGCGCGTGGTGGACGGCGGCGAGCTGCGGACCACCGACGAGGGCGAGATCTGCTACCGCGGCCCGAACCTGATGCTCGGCTACTGGAACAAGCCGGACGACACCGCGGCCGTCCTGGTCGACGGGTGGCTGCACACCGGCGACATCGGCCACGTGGACGACGACGGCTTCGTCTACATCACCGACCGGATCAAGGACCTGATCGTCACCAGCAACGGCAAGAACGTGGCCCCGTCCCCGATCGAGGCGCTGCTGGCGGCCGACCCCCTGTTCGAGTACACGCTGCTGCTCGGCGACAACCGGCCCTACCTGACCCTGCTGGTCGCCCCGTCGCTGCCCCACCTGGAGGACATCGGACGCCAGCTGCAGCTGACCTGGGCGCACCGGGACGAGCTGCTGTCGAACCCGGCGATCATCGAGGAACTGCGCCGCCGCGCCGGCGAGCTGACCGCGAAGCTGGCGGCGCACGAGCAGATCCGCGACCTGCGCCTGCTCGTGGAGGAGTTCACCCAGGAGAACGGCCTGCTCACCCCGACCCTGAAGGTGAAGCGCAAGGAGGTCGAGCGCCGCTTCGCCCAGATCGTCGAGGAGATGTACGCCCGCGCGGGCAAGTCGAAGAAGTGACCGCGCCCGCCGGCGCACCCGCGGGTCCAGGACACTGCGCGGCGCCGCGTAGCGCTGCGGCCGCGGCGTAGCGCCGTCGGGGGTCCAGGAGCCCGAAGATCGCCGATGGCTTCTGCGGAATCCGCCCGCGGGGGTGTGTCCCGGTGGTTGGCTGGTGCCGTTCCCGATTTCCCAGACGTATACCCCGGGGGGTATGGTGCCAAGCATGAAGACGGTGATTGTTGGTGGTGTCGCGGGCGGTATGTCGGCCGCGACGAGGTTGCGCAGGCTGGACGAGAAGGCCGAGATCGTGGTGCTGGAGAGGTCCGGCCACGTCTCCTTCGCGAACTGTGGCCTGCCCTACTACGTGGGCGGGGTGATCTCCCAGCGCACCGCACTGCTGCTGCAGACTCCCGAGAGCCTGAAGTCGCGCTTCGGCATCGACGTGCGCGTCGAGTCCGAGGTGACCTCGATCGACCGCGCGGCGAAGACCGTCAGCGTCCGCAACCTCAGCACCGGCGTCGAGTACACCGAGAGCTACGACAGCCTCGTGCTCGCCCCGGGCGCCGCCCCGTTCGTGCCGCCGATCCCCGGCGTCGAGCGCGCGCTCGTGCTGCGCAACATCCCCGACACCGACAAGATGGCGGCGATCGTCGACGACATCCTCGCCAGGGCCGAGCGGGAGCGGATCCGCGCCGAGGTCGACGAGGACATCGCCGACACCACGCCCACCGCGGTGATCATGGGCGGCGGCTTCATCGGTGTCGAACTCGCCGAGAACCTCACCGACCGCGGCCTGAAGACCACCATCGTCGAGCTCGCCGACCAGATCATGGCGCC
>JBDHZJ010000128.1:0-6355 GCA_039811825.1 Propionicimonas sp. | reverse complement strand
CGTGAACTGCTCCCTGATCTGCGCCACGTTGCTGTCCAGCGGGTGGTCGGCCGAGCTGAACGGGGCGTGGTGGAAGGAGAGGATCCGCCACCTGGCCTTCGGCGCCGCCTTGATCGCCTGCTCCAGGAAGGCCTCGTGGCCGGCGAAGTCCAGGCTGTTGGAGTTGATGCTCAGGAAGAGCACGCCGTTGTAGGTGTACCAGTAGTCGCCCGTACCCGGGGCGGACTGCCCGGTCGTGCTCAGGTTCGGCAGGGCGAAGTGCTGTGCGTAGAGGTAGCCCGTGGTGCTCGCGTCGTCGTGGTTGCCCACGTTGGGCGCAAGGCCGTACGTGGCGAGCTGCTCCGGGGAGAGGAAGCCGTCCCACTCGGCGGGCTGCGCGGACACGTTGTAGCTGTCCACCTGGTCGCCCGCGGTGAGCAGGAACGCCGTCTTCGGGAAGGCACCGGTGGACTCGGCGAGCGTCTGCGTCCAGCCGTCCACCACGGCGGTGGTCGGGTTGCCGCCCTTCTGGACGTAGACCTGCGGGTCACCGTAGACGAGGAAGTTGAAGTTGCCGGCGCTGCCGGTGCGGAACCGGTGCGCGTCGGTGCAGGAGTCGGCGGCGGAGCAGATGCGGTAGCTGTAGGTCGTGTGGGTCTTCAGGCCGCGCAGGGTGGCCTGGTTCCACTCCCAGCCGGTCTGCTCACCAGCGACCCCGGTGCTGGTCGGCGCCACCGTCGTCGTCCGGTGGTGCGAACGGCCGGTGACCCGGGTGAGCTGGACGTAGTCGTCGACGCCGACTCCGCCGAGCCAGGCGACGCCCCGCTCGCTGGAGGTCGCGCCGACGGTGAGCGCGAGGTCCTTGACCTCGATCGCGGCATCGGCGTGGGCCACCGGGGCGGCGGACGCCAGGCTGGTCAGCACCAGGCGCTGCCCGCAAGGGCGGCCAGGTACCTGACGGGACTGGACATGGGGGTTCTCCTTACCGAACCCCGGTCCGCCCAGGGCGGGCGATCTCTTCCACCTGGGGGTTCGACCGCCACGCTAGGCAGGCAGGATGACCCCGAACCGTCGATCAGGCGACGGCCGAGTGATACGTATCTTCACGTACGGTGCGGTCTCACTCGGCGATCTCGGTGCAGGCGAAGCGGCGCAGGTAGGTCTCGAATTCGAGCGCGACCGCGCCGTCCAGCTCGGCCGGCTCCGCGGTGATCCACAGGTCGAGGTCGAGCCCGGAGATCGCCCCGGACAGCTCGGCCGGCCACTCGTTGCCGAAGCCGTAGCGGCTGCGCAGCACGACGTAGTCGGAGTGGGAGAGCTCGAGGCCGCCGATCTCGGGCTGGTCGAGCAGCCGGAAGGCGGCCACCGGGTTCAGTGCGTCCAGTCGGCGCGACAACGAGGTCCGCAGCATCGCGGCGGTCGTCCAGCCGAGCACCTCGAAGGCGTCCTCGGTGACGAGGTCGGGGCCGAAGCCGCGCACCTCCCTGGCCCAGACGGTGATGTGGTCGGTGCAGCGGTAGTCGACGCAGTGCTCACGGATCAGCCGGGCGAGCGACGCAGCGCTCTGGCCGGCGTGCCGGAAGTAGTGGGTCGGGCTCGTCACGACCCGCGTTGCCGTGCGGGAAGCCGTTTGCTCCCAGGTGTCCATCCTCAGCATGATCCCCTCCCAAGGTCCTGCCGTTGTACAAGAGGCGGCGCCTTTGGTGGGTGATACCTCTGAGGTCGATTTCACTCCTGGAGCATGTCCGGACATAAGACCCCGTTCGGGCGACCCCCGTTCGGGCGACACGGCCCCGGTCTCAGCCGGACCCCCCACAAACGCTCCCGAAATTCGTCGTTGCTCCCGAAATTTCGGGAGCAACGACGAATTTCGGGAGCGTTTGTGGGGGACGCGCGGTCAGTCGAGGCCGGCGATCGGGAGGTCGGGCTCGGTCGGAGTGGCCAGCAGGCGCTGCAGGACCGCGTAGAAGCCGGCGGAGTCGACCTGCTCGACCACCTGCGCGTTGGGTGCGAGGCCGAACTTGGCCCAGGCCATCGTCGACATCCCCCGGGTGAGCCCGGACGCCGTCTCGACGTCCACCCGGTAGGGCGCGCTCGCCTGCACCAGTTCGGGGTGCAGCAGCAGCGCCAGCGTGAGCGAGTCGGGGTGGGTCGAGCCGTCCACGCCGACCGACTCGTCGTAGTCGATGGTGGCGTCGCACATCCGCTGGAAGAACCGCGCCAGCGGCGTCCCGAGCGCGCAGAGCCGGTCGTAGTCGGGACGGGCGAACGTGGCGTCCCGCAGGGTCAGCGGCGCCCACGGGATGATCCGGACGTCCGGGAACCCTGCGTCGAGCACGATCTGCGCGGCCTCCGGGTCGACGTAGAAGTTGAACTCCGCGCTGGGGGTGATGTTCCCGCGCCCGTTGTTCGAGCCGCCCATGATCCACAGGCTCTTCACCCGGGACGCGAACTCGCGGTCCATCACCACCGCGGTGGCGATGTTGGTCAGCGGCCCGATCGCGATCAGGTTGAGTTCGCCCGGCGCCTCCGCGGTGAGCCGCAGCAGCGCGTTCACGGCGTGCTCGGGGTCGTTCCGGACGCGGGCGAGGTCCATCGAGAGCCCGCCGGAGCCGTCCCCGTGCACGTCCTCGGCGGAGGCCCAGTCGCGCAGCAGGGGACGCCGGCACCCGATGTGCACCGGCACCCGGCCGAGCCGTCCCGCCACGTTCAGGGTCAGGTGGGCGTTGGCGACCTGCTGGTCGAAGCCGACGTTGCCCGCGACCATGGTGATCGCCCGCAGGTCGGCCGCCGGGTCGAGCAGCCCGAGCAGGATCGTGACGCAGTCGTCCTGCGCGGTGTCGGTGTCGATGATGACCGGTATGCCTGCCATGCCCCTCCTCGCCCTTCGGGGGCCACCCTAACCGGGCCCACGTCACGCGCCGAAGTGCAACGACTGCCACCCGCGCGGCGTGGCCCGCCCCCGTCACCTCGGGTCGCTATCGTGCTGGGCGTGGCTGGAGGGGACGACCGGTGGAGCGTGCACCGGGTCGACGACGCCGCTCCGGACGACCAGGTGCGCAAGGCCGGGCGCCGGCTGGCCATCCCGACCCCGTGGACCGATGTCGGCGCGACGGGCAGCCTGCTGTTCGGGCGGTGCCAGGGCTCGGGGAAGACGCCCTACCAGGTCTCGATCGACGTCGCCGGGCCGCGCTACAAGTGCAGCTGCCCGTCCCACAAGTTCCCGTGCAAGCACGCGGTCGCGCTCCTCTACCTGTGGGCGGAGGGGCGGATCGACGAGCAAGGGGTGGCGGCCGGCTTCGCGTCCGAGTGGGCGCAGCGGCACTCCGACCAGGCGACCCGCCGGACGGAGTCCCGCGCCGCGGCCGAACGGACCCCCGAACAGGAACAGGCCGCTGCGAAGCGGGCCGCAGACCGGGACGACCGGGTCGACGCCGGCCTGGCCGACCTCGCGCTGTTCCTGCGCGACCAGATCGGCCGGGGGCTGGCCGCCGACAGCCGGCACCGGACCCGCCGGTTCCTCGAGCAGGCGGCCCGGATGGTCGACGCCCAGGCGCCCGGCGTGGCCACCCGGTTGCGCGAGCTGGCCGGGATCACCGACGGCACCCCCGACTGGCCGGTCCGGCTCACCGAGGGCCTCGGCCGCCTGCACCTGCTGGTGCGCGCCTGGCAGCACCGCGACCGGCTGCCGGACGACCTCGTCGCGACCGTGCGGGCGCACCTCGGGTTCAGCACGCGCTCCGAGGACGTCCTGGCCACGCCCGGCGTCCAGGACACGTGGGTCGTGGTCGGCCTGCGCGACGCCGACGAGGACCGGGTCTCGGTGCGCCGGGTCTGGCTGCGCGGGCTCGCGTCCGGCCGGCCGGCGCTGGTCATGTTCTTCGCCGCCGGCGGTGCCCCGCTCACGTCGAACCTCTACCCGGGGACGGCGGTGGAGGCGACGCTGCACTTCCACCCGGGCCGCCCCGCCCTGCGCGCGGTGGTCGGCGCGCGGGCCGACCAGGCGCAACCGCTCGAGACCTGGCCGGTGACGGGGTCGAGCGTGGCACAGGCCAGGGCGCAGTGGCGGACGGCGCTGGCCGCCGACCCCTGGCTCCCGCAGTGGCCCGTCCTGGTGGCAGGGGAACTGCAGAAGGGCCCGGAGACGGGCTTCGGCCTGGTCGACGTCGCAGGCGACTCGGTCGCGGTGATCGGGGAGAAGGCATGGCCGGCGCTCGCCGTGGCCGGCGGCCGGCCGTGCGTGCTCGCCGGGGAACTCGACGGCGACGGCCTGCGCGTCAGCGCCGCCGTGGTGGACGATCGGCTGGTGGCGCTGTGATCGACTTCACCCAACTCGCCACCTCGGCCGCCCTGGGCACCGGCACGCGTCCGGTGCAGGTCGAGGCGCTCCCGCCCGAGATCGCCGCGGCGATCGGCGCCCTTCGTGACGCTCCCTCGTCCCTCGGGAACTCCTCAGGGACCGCTGGATCCACACCCGCCACCCAGCCGGTCCCTGAAGACGCCACCACCACCCAACCGGTCCCTGAGGAGGCCGCTCCTCAACCTGCCCCCACCCCGGTCCCTGAGGAGGCTGCTCCTGAGCTCGCGAAGGAGCAGCCGTCACGAAGGGCCTCCGACGCCGACCCGGCAACGCTCCTGCTGGACGCGGCGGCCGCCTGGGCCGTGGTGCGCGGCGCGGCGGTGGCGTCCGGTCCGGACGTCCCTGCGGTGCGGTTGCCTGCCGCGAGCCGCCCGGAGGCGCCGGCCCCCGTCGTGTCGCTGCTGCGCCGGATCCGGGCCACCGCCCCGTTGCGGGACGAACTGCAGCACGAGGTGCTGAGCCAGCTCGCGTCCCGGGGCCTCGCGCTGTCCGCCGACCTGCTGCTGGAGCTGCTGGGTGAGGTGGCCCGACCCGCCACGGCCCGTGACGTGGCCGGGCTGCTCGACGAGCGCGGCTGGGCGCTGGTGGACCTCGACCCGGCCTGGTCGAGGGCGCTGGCCCGGGTCGGGGCCAGCGCGGACGCCGCCGATCCGCGCACGTGGGAGGAGGGCACCGCCGCGCAGCGCGCGGAGTACCTCGCCGCGCTGCGCGCCGCCGACCCCGACGCCGGGCGCGCCCTGCTGGAGACCTCCGGGTTCGCGAAGGAGCCGGCCGAATCGCGCGAACTCCTCGTCCGCTCGCTCGCCACCGGCCTCGGCGCGGCCGACCTCGACTTCCTCGACGCCGTGCTCGACGACCGCGCCAAAGGGGTCCGGAAGGCCGCCGCCGACCTGCTCGCGGAACTGCGCGGCTCCTCGGTCGTCGCCCGCGCCGAGGCGCTCGCCGTGCAGCACGTGGAGCGACGCCAGCGGCTGCTCCGTTCCACACTGACGGTCGTCAGCGCCGTCCCGGTGACCGCGCAGACCCGCCGCGACCAGTACCGCGAGAAGGATCCGGACGCCACCCCGGCCGAGCGGCTGCACCTGTTCGACGTGATCGCGCGCGTGCCCACCGACCGGTGGCCGGCGCTGGTCGGCGCCACCGCGATCGAGCTCGCCACCGGGCCGGCCGAGTACAACGGCTCCCCGATCGACCTACGGCCCGCTTTCGCCGAGGCAGCCGTGCGCTGGCGGGACGCCGAGCTCGCCACCGCCGTGGCGCGCGGCAACTGGGACCGGCTCGGCGCGGTGCTGCCGGTGCTCGACCCGGTCACCCGGGACGCGCTGCTCGCGGACGCCTTCCGCGCCGGCCACGCCTCCACGCTGCTGGAGCACGTGGTCGAGCGCCCGTTGTCGCCGCCGCTCGCCGTGGCCGTGCTCGGCGCGCTGGGCACCATGCTTCGCGGGCAGTCGCTGCACCGCGTCGCCGTGATGGTCGGCCCGCTCGCGGTGCACGCCGACCCACTCGCCGTCCCCGCCCTCGTGGACGGGTTGCGCGACCTCGAGCGCCGGCTGCCCGAGGAGGCGGCGCCCGCAATCCGACGATCCCTCCAGAACGCGGCCGCCGCGCTGCAGCTGCGCCAGGCGGTTGCCGAAGCCCTGCTCCCCTACCCCGTGCTCACCCCGAACGCCCACCAGGAAGGCCGACCATGACCGAGACCCCGACCGCCGAGGCCCTGCTCCGCCCGCACGCCGAACAGCTGTACGCGGACGAGCTCGCCGCGCTCGCCGCGGCCGACGACCGGCCGCGTCCGGCGAGCTGGCGGCTGTCGCCGTGGGCCGTGGTCACCTACCTGCTCGGCGGGGAGCTCGCCGACGGCACCGTGATCACGCCGAAGTACATCGGCAGCCGCCGCCTGATCGAGATCGCGGTCGCCACCATGGCCACCGACCGGGCGCTGCTGCTGCTCGGCGTCCCCGGCACCGCGAAGTCGTGGGTCTCGGAGCACCTCGCGGCGGCGATCAGCGGCGACTCCAC
>JBDHZJ010000127.1:0-6366 GCA_039811825.1 Propionicimonas sp. | reverse complement strand
GGCGGTTGCGGGACGGGTGGCCCGACGATGCCGGGGGCCGCAGCGGGATCAGGGACGGATTCCCCGGCCGCGCTGCTGCCCAGGCCCGGGCCGGAGGCCCACGGGTCGCTCGGAACGCTCGGCTCGCCCGGGCCGGAGTCGGCCGGTGCCGCGTAGGGGTCGGTCATGGTCAACTCCGCGCTGGTTCGTGCTGGGGACCAACGGTACCCGGTCGTGGTGAACCTGGGTGGGTGGGGGGTGCGACCGGCGTGGTGCCTCCAGGCGAACGGTAGGTCCGCCTAGCCTGAACGCATGGGTTCGCTGCTCCATCCGGTCGGCTCCCGGCCGGCCTGGGTCTACTGGGCACGACGTGGCGCACTGGTGCTGGCCGTCGTGGTCGGGGTCGCGGCCCTCGCCTTCGTCTTCCGGCCCCAGCCGGACGTGCCCGTGGCTGCGGTGCCCGGTACGCCGTCCGCGACTCCGGAGGCCACCACGCCGTCCCCCACGCCGAGCGCCTCGCTGACCCCGAGCCCCTCGCCGACGCCGACCGGTCCGCTGGTCTGCAATTCCACCAACACCGAACTCGCCCTGGCCGGCTACCGGAAGGTGAAGCAGGACGGGAAGCAGCCGTTCACGCTGAGCCTCACCAACACCGGCAGCGACACCTGTGTGCTCGATTTCGGGCCGTCGGCGTTCTCGCTGACCGTGACCAGCGGGTCGGACCGGATCTGGAGCACCGACGACTGCGCGAAGTGGGTACCGACGCAGAAGGGGAAGCTGAAGGCGGGCAAGGCCTACGAGTTCACCATCACCTGGCCGGTCGCGCGCTCGTCGGCGAAGTGCACGCTGTCGAAGGCGACGCTGGGGGCCGGCACCTATGTGGCGAACGCCGCCTTCGACAAGAACGCGAAGGCGCGCCAGGTGTTCCAGGTGGTCAAGGCCTGAGCAGCCTGACTGTGCCCCTCAGCCCGCGTTCGCCAGCGGGACCGGTGAGCGCGGGTCGTCCGGTGGCGACTTCCGACCCACCGGCAGGCCCAGCACGGCCAGCGCGGCGCCGATGCTGCCCACCTCGACGACCTTGAGGCTGCGCTGTTCGCGACAGGAACTGCCGGCCGGGACCAGCGCGACCGTGAACCCGAGCCGGGCGGCCTCGGCGAGGCGCCGATCGAGCCCGGGCACCCGGCGGAGCTCCCCGGAGAGGCCCACCTCGCCGAGGGCCACCACCGGGGTGGCGAAGGCCAGCTCGCCCGCGGCAGAGGCGATCGCGATTGCCGTGGCGAGGTCGCAGGCCGGATCCGTGACCCGCGCGCCGCCCACCGTCGAGACGTACACCTCGCGCGTGTGCAGGCGGACGCGGGCCCTGCGCTGCAGCACGGCCAGGAGCATCGCCACGCGGTTGCCCTCGACGCCGTGCGTGACCCGGCGGGGTGCGGGCGCACCGCTCGGCGCGACCAGGGCCTGCACCTCGGTGAGCAGCGGGCGGCGTCCCGCCAGCGAGATGGTCAGGCAGGTGCCCGGGGTGGGCTCGGAATGCCGGGACGTGAACAGCCCGCTCGGATCGGTGACCTCCCGGATGCCCGACTCCACCATCTCGAAGCAGCCGACCTCGTCGGCCGGCCCGAACCGGTTCTTCGTGGCGCGCAGCATGCGGAAGCCGCTGTGCCGGTCGCCCTCGAAGGAGAGCACGACGTCGACCAGGTGCTCGAGGGTGCGCGGACCGGCCACCGTGCCCTCCTTGGTGACGTGGCCGACCAGCAGCACCGGCATGGCCCGCTGCTTGGCCACCCGGACCAGCGCCGCGGTGACCTCCTTCACCTGCGCGATGCCTCCGGTGACCGCGTCCGTTCCGGGCACCTGCACCGTCTGCACCGAATCGAGCACGAGCAGTTCGGGCTCGAGCTGCTCGATGTGGCCCAGCACCGTGCCGAGGTCGTCCTCTGCGGCCAGGTAGAGCCCCTCGACCACCGCGGAGGTGCGCTCGGCACGCAGCCGGACCTGGGCAGCGGACTCCTCCGCGGTGACGTAGAGCGTGCGCCGACCCGTTCGCGCCCAGCGGTTGGCCACCTCCAGCAGCAGGGTGGACTTGCCCACCCCCGGTTCACCGGCCAGCAGCACCACCGCGCCCGGCGTGATGCCGGCGCCGAGCACCCGGTCGAGCTCACCGATCCGGGTGGGAATCGCGCGGGCCGCATCGATCGGGACCCGGCTGATCGGCAGCGCAGGCTCGATCGGCGCGGCGGAACTCACCCGACGAGCGGGTGCCGCTCCCTGCGCGACGCTGCCCCACGCCTGGCACTCGCCGCAACGGCCGACCCAGCGGGACGTCGTCCAGCCACACTCGGAGCAGCGGTACGGATTCGTGGGTGCCTTGGCCATGGCAGCAACGTAGGGGCTGCCTCTGACAGTCGGTCGGCGGCCCTTCGTGAGGCAGCCTCGTGCCTCGGCTGCTCCTCAGGGACCGGTGGCGGGGCTCAGATCTTGACCTTGCCGTTCGGGGTGAGGAACGTCGCCGAGAGGATGCCCGGCTGGCCGTACTCGGAACTGAACTTGACCCGCACCCCGTCCAGGTCGTCGCCGATCTCCTGGCCGAGCCAGTCCTCGACGCGGGCCCGGGTGCCGGCGATCTCGATCCGGTCGAGCCGGATCTCACCGTCGAGCGCGCTCGGCAGCACCGACGGCTCGGACTCCCACTTGATGAAGTACGGCAGCTGCGGGTCCGAGATCAGGCCCCTGACCCCGATCTGCTGCCACTCGAGCAGGCGTCCGTCCGGGAAGTGCCGGGAACCCTGCACGGCTTCACGCTCGAGGCGCCTCTCGTAGGGCTCGAGGTCGTCCACGGAGACCACCCAGCCGAGCCAGCCGCCACCCATCTCCGAACGCGCGCGCACCGCCTGCCCGAACGGCGCCTTCTCCGCGGCCGGGTGCTCCAGCACCTCGACCACCTCGAGGTAGCGTCCGTCCGCCAGCGGCAGGATGTGGTTGCGGGTGCCGAACCGGGGATGGAAGCCGCCGTCGCGGAACCGCTCGCCGAGCAGTGCGCCGAGCCGGTCCGACTCTGCCTTGAGCCCGGCCGATCCCACCGCGAACGTCAGATGATCGACATGCATGACCCCCATTGTGGCGATCTGGTGTTACAGACGCGAATCGAGCGGTGCCGCCCGCCTGCGGAAGGGGGGCTGCTGCCGCTACGGCCCGGCGCCTACGATGGGAGGGTGCACCCAGCAGCAGGCGACGCTCCCCGGGTGGTGCTCTCGACCTCCTCGGTCTATCCGGAGTCCACCGCCGCCGGCTTCAGCCTGGTCAGGGACCTGGGCTACGACGGCATCGAGATCATGGTCGGCGTCGACCCCGCGTCCGCCGACGTGGACGCGGTGGAGCGGCTCAGCGAGTATCACGAGGTGCCCGTGTGCGCGGTGCACGCGCCGACGCTGCTGCTCACCCAGCGCGTCTGGGGCCCGGACCCGTGGGAGAAGCTCGACCGTGCCGCGATGGCCGCCCACCAGCTCGGGGCGGACGTGGTGGTGGTGCACCCGCCGTTCCGGTGGCAGCGCAGCTACGCGTCGGAGTTCACCGAGGGGCTGCGGCGGCTGGAGGAGACCACGGGTCTGACCTTCGCCGTGGAGAACATGTACCCCTGGCGCGGCCCGGGCGGGGGCGAGGTGAGGGCGTACGCGCCGAGCTGGGACTGTGCCGCCCTCGACGTCGCCCACCTCACCCTGGACCTGTCCCACGCCGCCACCGCGCGGCAGTCCTCGGTCCAACTCGTCCGCGACTGGGGCGAACGACTGGCCCACGTCCACCTCACCGACGGCACGAACGGTGCCACCGACGAGCACCTGCTGCCCGGGCAGGGCGACCAGGACGCCGCCGGTGTGCTGGCCGAGCTCGTCGCGATGCGCTACACCGGCCACGTGTCGCTGGAGGTGAAGACCCGCGGCATGACCCGCGCCGAGCGGGAGGAGGCGCTCGCCGCCAGCCTGGCGTTCACCCGGCTGCACCTGGCCGCGCCGGTGGAGAACACCGCCCGATGACCGACGCCACCTCGGCGGAGCCGGACGTGCCCGCCGGAGCCCTGTCCGCGACGCTGCCCGACCCCAACAGGGCCCGCCCCGGCATCGAGCTGTGGCTGGTGCTCGGGGTGTCGCTGGGCCAGTCGGCGGTGTACTCGATCCTCTCGATCGTCGAGAAGCTGACCCGGAACGTGCCGCTGAACCAGCAGACCACCACGATCAACAATTCGGTGGTGCCGGACCGGCCCTGGCTCGACCTGTCCTACCAGCTGGCCGGCATCGTGTTCCCGCTGGTGCCGGCGCTGCTCGCGCTCTACCTGCTGCAGCGCACCGGAGACCGCCGAGGCATCGGGTTCGACCTGCGCCGTCCCGGCTTCGACATCGGCTGGGGCTTCGTGCTCGCCGCGGGGATCGGCATTCCGGGTCTCGCCTTCTACCTGGTTGCGCGCGCGCTCGGGTTCAACACCAACATGTCGCCGTCGAACCTGGCCGAGACCTGGTGGACGGTGCCGGTGCTGATCGGACTGGCGGCGATGAACGCCATCCTCGAAGAGGTCGTGATGATCGGCTTCTGGTTCGTCCGGGGCCGGCAGCTGAACTGGCCGGTGTGGGTGGTGCTGGTCTCCTCCGCCGTCCTGCGCGGCAGCTACCACCTCTACCAGGGCTTCGGCGGCTTCGCCGGGAACATCGTGATGGGGCTGGTGTTCGGGCTGGTCTACCTGAAGGTGAAACGGGTGGGCCCCCTGGTGGTGGCCCACCTCCTGCTCGACATCGTGTCGTTCGTCGGGTACGCCCTGGTCGCGCCGTACCTGCCGTGGCTGCGCGGCGGCTGACCGCCCCCGGACCGTCCCGCGGTTACGTTGATTTCCGACAGACGCTCCCGAAACTCGAGAACGCTCCCGAAATTTCGGGAGCAACAACGAGTTTCGGGAGCGTCTGCGCGGGACGGGCACCCGGCGCGACCCCGGTCGGCGCCGGTGGACGGACGGTCTAGGCTTGCGCCCATGCGTGTTGGTGTGTTTGGGGCGACCGGTCAGGTCGGCGGCGTGATGCGGACGTTGCTCGCCGAGCGGAACTTCCCCGTCGACGAGATCCGGTTCTTCTCCTCCGCCCGCTCGGCCGGCCAGGCGCTGGCCTGGGCCGGCGGCGAGGTGATCGTGGAGGACACCGCCACCGCCGACTTCGCCGGTCTCGACCTGGCGCTGTTCTCGGCGGGGGCGACGATGTCGCGCGAGTTCGCGCCGAAGGTGGCGGCGGCGGGCGCGGTCGTGGTGGACAACTCCTCCGCGTGGCGCAAGGACCCCGACGTCCCGCTCGTGGTCTCCGAGGTGAATCCCGAGGACGCGCTCAACCCACCGAAGGGCATCATCGCCAACCCGAACTGCACCACGATGGCCGCGATGCCGGTGCTCAAACCGCTGCACGACGCGGCCGGCCTGCAGCGCCTCGTGGTGGCGACCTACCAGGCCGTGTCCGGCTCGGGCATCAAGGGCGTCCAGGCGCTGGCGAACCAGGTCGCCGCGGTGAGCGACCCGGCCCAGCTCGCGCTGGACGGGAGCGCCGTGCCCGGCGGCGACCCGGCCCCGTACGTGGAGCCGATCGCGTTCAACGTGGTGCCGCTGGCCGGCTCGATCGTCGACGACGGCAGCCTCGAGACCGACGAGGAGCAAAAACTCCGCAACGAGTCCCGCAAGATCCTGCACCTGCCCGACCTGCTGGTCGCGGGCACGTGCGTCCGGGTGCCGGTGTTCAGCGGGCACAGCCTCAGCATCCACGCCGAGTTCGCCGAGGAGATCAGCGTCACCCGGGCCACCGGGCTGCTCGCCACCGCCCCCGGCGTGGTGCTCGCCGACGTGCCCAACCCGCGGCAGGCCGCCGGGACGGATCCCTGCTACGTCGGCCGGATCCGCAGCGACCAGTCGGTGCCGGGCGGACGGGGCCTGGTGCTGTTCGTGACCGGCGACAACCTGCGCAAGGGTGCCGCGCTGAACGCCGTCCAGATCGCCGAACTGGTGGCCGCGCGATGACCAGGCTCGCCGTGATCGGCGCGGGCGTGATGGGGGAGACCCTGATCGCCGGCCTGCTCCGGGCCGGCTGGTCCGCGGAAGCGATCACCGCCGCCGACCGGCACGCGCCGCGGCTGGTCGAGCTGGAGGGCCGGCACGGCATCCACACCGCCACGACCGCGGACGCCGCCGCGGAGGCGGACACCGTCGTGATCGTGGTGAAGCCGCAGGACGCCAGCGAGGTGCTGCCCGCGGTCGGCGCGGCGATCCGTCCCGGCACCCTGGTCGTCTCGTTGTGCGCGGGCCTGTCCACGCACCGGATCGAGGCGGCCATGCCGGACGGCACCGCGGTCGTCCGGGTGATGCCGAAC